>JASHYD010000659.1 GCA_030043175.1 Xanthobacteraceae bacterium
ACCGGGCACCGACATCAACAACCGCGCGCGCGTATCGCAGCGGGCTATGGTGCGCACCTGCTTCTCGAAGCGATCGAACTGGCGCCGCAGCGCGACACGTACCGCCAACAGGCCCTGTGCGATCGCCTCCAGGCTCGGATGTCCGGCAACGAGTTCGCGAATCCGCCCTTCGAAGCGCGCTGGCGTGGTTTTCCCGACCTTGAGCCCGAAGCCGCGCAGAATGCCACGCAAGCTCATCTCGACATCATGAAGTTTTACCTGCAGCAACTTGCGCGCGGTGAGTAGCGCGCGCGTCTCCTGCGCTGGGATCGACTTGCAATGCACCGGGCGGAACCAGCCCAGCCGCATCAGCTGCGCGATTCCCCGCGCGTCGTTGCGGTCAGTCTTCACCGGCATCGTCTTGAGTGCGTTGCGCACATGCCGTGTCTCCAGCAGCTCGACCGCAAGTCCGGCTTGACGCATCGCCGCATAGAGCCATTGCGAGAGCGGTCCTGCTTCGAGCCCAATCCGCGTCAGCTCCAATTTAAGCCCCTTTAACCATGTAATGAGAGCGTCCGGTTCACTTACGATCTTGCTTTCGCAGACGATTTTGCCGTTGCCATCCACAACACACACGCTTGAAGCTTCCAAAGACACGTCGATTCCGACATAGTAGTTCATGGTCGTCCCTCGACGATGCTTGGAGCGGGCCTCGCCCGACTCCGCTGTTTCGACACCATCAGTTTGAGGGACGACTCCCTTTCAGGGCCTTAACCGCGCCAGGCCCGTTACCCCATCTAAAGGAACTTTCGTTCGAATCGCGCCAATGCCAGCACTGGTGTGGCATCCGAATAGCCTTGCAGGCCGATCGAGCTATCGACCTCCTTACACCGGAACAACAATGGCGAGTCCGCTGTGATACTCAGCGACGATGATCCTGGGGCTCCAGCGCATTCGCAGCTGGGCAGGTCAAGCGCCAAGTCACGCCCGAGGTCGCATAACCAAGATCGACCGTACCATCCGCGCTGCGCTCTACCATCCCTTTCATGACGACAGTGCCGAACCCGCATCGTTGCGGCGTAGATACGGGCGGCCCCTCGCGCTCGGTCCAGCCCATCGCGAAGCTGTCGCCGTCAGTGCCCCAGCCGATATCCACGCGACCCGCGCCTGTCGAGAGCGCACCGTATTTCCCCGCATTAGTAGCAAGCTCGTGGAGCGCGAGCCCAATGGCCTGGGCGGAAGCTGCATTCAAGCGCAGCATGGGGCCGCGCATGACGATGCGAGGACCAACGGGATCGGCGAAGGGCGCAAGCTGGGTGCGAACCAGGTCCTCGATCTCGACCCCATGCCATTGGCTGCGGACCAGCAGGTCCTGATTGGCTGAAAGCGCCTGGATGCGCTCGGAGAAGCGCTCCATGAAATCTTCAGGATTTTTGGTGGCGGTCTGGTGAGCAATCGAGTCCACGACACTGAGCATGTTCTTGGCGCGATGATTCATCTCGCGCATGAGGAGGTGCTCCCGTTCTTCGCGCTCCTTGCGTTCGGTAATATCCAAGATGACGCCCGTGTTGCGCAATGGCCGGCCGGGCACACGGATGACGTTCACTGTCCCCCGCGCCCACACCACGTTTCCGTCTTTACGAATGTAGCGCTTTTCCAGGTCGAAACCGGCTAACTCTCCCGCGACCATGCGTCGAAGCGGTTCGCGATCGATGCCACGATCGTCGGGATGCGTGATGTCGTATACCGTCCGTGCAAGCAATTCCGCCTCGCTGTAGCCCACGAACTTGCACATCGCTGTGTTGGCGCGGAGAAAGCGGCCGGTTTCGGGCTCGACCTCGATCTTGCCCACGCTGGAAACATCGAACATCGCACGAAATGTCACTTCGCTCTCGCGCAGCAAATCGGTGGCATCTCGAAGCTCCGCCATCAGCGTGTTGACCTCGACGACGGGGGTTTGATTTGGCATTCCGCTCTCTCCCGAGCCGACGGCGCGAGCCACTTGGTCTACCGAGCCCGCAATAATCCGCCCTAACCACAAGGCCAAGGCAGCCACCAGGGTAAACGCCAGCAACGCCATAGCGCCAAGGGTCCGCCACAACGTCCGCACCGGAGCCTCAAGCAGCCCCATGGGCGCCCACACAGCGGTTTCCCAAGTCGTCAATTCCGACCGAACATGTGCCTCTAGCGATGATCGCCCTTCGGCGTCGATAAACTCAAAGACCCCGTCGGGTCCTGCCCGATGCCACTGCAACGGGGGCAGGCCCTCGCCGATGCCCGCATCCAGTTCGGATCGCGCGATGATGTGATGCGTGGCGTCGAAGACTACCGCCCGCCAACCTGTCGGCGGTTCATTTGCCGCGACCACGCGTGCGAGGGCGTTCTGATCTGGCGACCTGCCAAGGGCGTAGCGGGTCTCGCCGTCGATCTCTACGGCCACGATGATGGCGACCACAAGCTGTTTGACGACGGGGGCCAAGAACAGGCCAGTTACTTGCGGTTTACCTGTTGCGAAAGCTCTCTCTGCTTCTGGAACAGCCGTTTTCGGCAAGGGCTTCCCGAAGGGGACTGCGGTATTCACAAGTTGCTGCATGTTGCGATCCATGAGCACGATGTTGCCGCTCTGACGCAGGGCCAGCGAGGCTTCGGCCTGGCGCTGGAACTCGGCAAAGTCCCCATGGCGGAGCGCCTGCGAAGCGGCCAAAGTTTGTAATCTCTCAATCTCCCCGATGATCTCGCGATCGACGCTCGTCGACAAAGTACGTGCGCAGCTCATCAAGTACCGCCGCACGTAATCGAACTGCGTATCGGCGATGTAGGCTGCTGTGTATGCACCGAACAGCAGGAGCGGCGCAATGATCGCACATCCGAGCGTGACCATTAGGCGCCACAGCGGTTGGGGCTCCCGGAACTCGGGCATTGTTCCGATCCGCAAAATGATGCCGCCAATGATGCAAAGGAGCGCAATAGCAGTCGCCAGCGGGGGCACGCGATACGACACCCCATCGTATAGGGTGTCGATGCCAGTCAGTCTGCCGATCAAGCCGAACACCGCAACGGCGCCAGCGATGCCGCTGAGCACTGTCGCGGCGAGGCGATGTCGGTCAAAACGGCTCAGTGCGAGCGAGCCGCCCGCGAGCGCGAGTGACAGCGCCGCCGCGCTTGTTATCCGGACCGTCTCCGGTTCCGAAACTGCGGTCCTTGGCACGAGCCAGCGCTCGATGCCAAGCTCAACTCCCCACAGGTTGAGCCCCAGATCGAGGGCGGCGAGGGCGGCCACCGCAAGGCCAATCGTAAACGCGAGGCGCAAGTTCTTGCCAGGGTGGATGAGCACGAGGCCGACGCCTACGAGGTACGATGCTGCGAGCGGCTTAACGGCCCAGCGCGCCGCCAGCGGCAGCCCGACCCACCAGCTTATAAGCGACACGGCGGCAATTATCACCGCTACAAAACCGGCAGCTTGAGCTGCGTGCTGTCTATCAAGCCGCAACAGCATCACATAGGCTCCAGAAAATCGGCTCCAGAAAATTGGGAACCATCCGCAGAGCGCTTGCGACCAAAAGTGTGCAATCCGTCCGGCGACGGTTTCAACATAAGTGCCTTGCGTGAACCGGGCTACGTCGTTGAAAAGATTTTCGGAGGTGGGAACAGCCTGTCGAGGATAGCTGGTTGTTGACTACTTACCATTCGCTTCGCTGCAAATGAAGCCGAGCTATGTATCAGTTTTTTGGGCTATCCGCGAGATGCATTGACTACAGTAGCTGGGACGCATGCCATTTGCTCTCGACAGCGCCAGCCCGCCGAGCCTATCGGCCATCGCCCGCACCGAACCCGCCCACAGCTGACATATCTGAAGACATTGGCGCGACTAGTGTCGGGCGGTTTCATCACATTGACGCAGTTCGCTACGCTCGCGAGGGCCGCGGACTGGTGCGGCTTACCAACGCAAGAGCCGAACAGTCAGCAAATCCTCGTGTAGGCGCCTGCCATATTTCACGCGAACTGGCCGCGCAGCGCAACTGTTAGAAATACAACCGTGCGGGACACCGCCAGCCATCGGCGGCCCATAGGGTCCAGCGGGCAAGCGGGCGCGACAGACACCGCGCTGCCATTAGCGCCCAGCGAAACAGTTGTCCCTATCGACCCGCGTCGTGAGAAATGAGCTTCCATGTTGGCCACCCCCATCCCAAGCGTTCCAGAACTGGATTTGAAAAGGCCGAGTAAAGGCCGGTCAGGACCCGAGCCGACCGAAGCGGCTCGGTCGTAGGACGGCTTGCGCCCCAGGTATGCGTTTGGTTGCGCTCGGCGCTTATGGTCAATGCCGGCCCACGTTCGACCGCATCAGGCTTGCCCTCGACAGCACTAGCCCGCCGAGCCTATCGGCCATCGCGAAGGCCGAGCGCTTGTCGAAGCAGACAGTGTTCAGACGGAAGCAGGACCCGCAGGCTGCGCTGGCTGCGTTGGAGGCCTGGGGCTTGTGATGGATTGCAGATCGATGTGATGGAGGCCGATCAAATCGTGAGCCGTGATTTTTTGAGCCTCTACTTCGCCCATCTCAATCTGAAACGCTGCCGAACTCGATTTGAAGAAGCCGACTACTTGCCCGGCCTCAGCCGGACTGAGGGTCTGAGCGTATAACCGCGGGCAGCCTGCGACGCGGCTGCTCCATCGTCGAGGATTTTGGGCACTGACGCCGTTGACCTGCCACCTAGCTTCGCGCAATCAGTTGGCCATCACGCAGGTCAGGTGGCCGCTTCGCCCCCTTGGCTGGCTCTAGAGAGAGACTTGGCTCCTCCGCGAAAATCTCGGCCAGGTAGTCGATGAAAACCCTGACCTTGCTGGCCAGGAACCGGCCGCCGGGCCTGACCGCGCTGATCGAAAGCTTGGCGGGCTCGTAGTCCATCAACACCAGCCGCACGGCGCCCGAGGCAATCTCCGACGCGAACAACCAGCCCGGCGTGTGGGCCAGACCGAGGTCGGCCAGGACGGCGGCGCGAATCTGTTCGGCGTCATTGGTGCGGAAGGCACCTTTGGGCTGATAGGCGATCGGGCCGAACCGCCCGGTGAACCCCCAGACGCGCGGCGCGCCTTGTGGGGCGTAGATCACGCAGGCGTGTGGTTCGAGATCGGCCGGCGTTGCAGGCTCGCCATGCACTGCCAGATAGGCGGGAGTCGCGACGGTGATGATCGGGGTCTGGGCGATCTTCCTGGCGATGAGGCTGGAATCTGAAAGCTCGCCATTGTGGACGCTGACATCCATGCCCTCCTCGACCAGGTTGATAGGGCGGTCGGCGACCACCAAATCAATGGACACCTCGGGATAGCGGGCGAAGAACTCACGCAACCGGGGCACGATATAGAGGCGGCCGAAGACAGGTGCCACGGTGGCCCGTACCAAGCCAGAGGGCGAAATCCGGCCGCGCCCGACGCGTGACTCCGCAGCTTCGAGTTCGCCCACAAGGCGCACACCGGACTCGTAAAAGTCGCGGCCGGCCTCAGTGAGGGTGAGGCTGCGCGACGTGCGCTGAAGCAGCTGCGCGCCGAGATGCGCCTCGAGCGCGGCGATCTGCTTGCTGACGGCCGGCTGGCCGACGCCGAGCGTCCGGGCGACCGCAGAAAAGCTGCCGCTGTCCACCACCCGGACGAACAGGCTGATGGCATCCATCCGATCCATAGGACTCCAATCATTCCTGAAATGGAATTGATACTATTCCATGTGCCCTTCTACACCGCCTCTCGAGGAATGGATAGATATCAGTCGTCGGGATCGAGACAAGCCCCAACGCAAAATCGAAAAGGAAATCGCCATGACGGACACCACCAACGAGCAGCAGCGCGACAAAAAAATTCTCACCGCCATCGTCAAGGAAATGGCTGAATCCATGACCGGTGCGCAGAGCACGAAGCATTGGGCGCATGACGCTCTTTGGTTCGATTCCCGGCTTTTGCCTCGAGGGGCATCCAGCCGGCGCTGAGGATGTTCGACCGCGTATTCAGCGGGTTCACCTCGTGCAATATCGACATCCTCGAAGAAGACGTCA
>JASHYD010000660.1 GCA_030043175.1 Xanthobacteraceae bacterium
CTCAAATCAGATCTCTCGGTGTCGATGACCCCAAGGCTGCCAACTTGCGTAAGCGCGACCTCGGCACGTCGTTTTTTATGCAGCGGTCGGTCGAGGTTGTCTGTTGACTGGCAGACGGTTACATTGCCTTTAATTCCATGTCGAACGTCCGGCTCAGGGTCACGAACAGAGGGGCCGATAACATGAGCGGCACGTCCGAAGTACGCCGACCCACTTGTGTGCAACGCGCAAGTCGGCAGAGGCGGGGCCAGGAGGCGACATTCCTCCTTTGGCTTGAGGACGTTACGACGGCAGCGCAACGACCGAGTCAACGCCATGCAATGGGGTGAGAAGAGACCAGCTCCTTATCGGACTCAAGCTCCCCGCAACAAGCTTGGCGACAGGCAATATGTTTGGGGGGAATTCTCAAACTGGCCTATCGCGGACGTGTATTGTTTGGTATTGTATTGACCTTCTCATAGAGCTGCCGTACATTTGTTAATGGGGTACGTTATACTGATTTCTCAATGTAAGTTGCGGTTTTGGTTTTCAAGCGAGGGTGCTGACGTAGAGCCGTCTCCGAGCTGCCAGCAGGACGTGCCGATGTCCTGTGAATTTAAAGGTAGCGTGGAGGCCCGCGACGGGCGGCCTTCCTCAAATTCATCTCCTGCGAGAGTCGCGGACGCGTTTTTGTGTTTGTGTGGGGAACATCATGAAAACTAATCTTATTTTGGGTCCGCTCGTCCAGGGCGGCACGGCACTGCTGTTCGCCCTCATTGCGGCTAGTCTGCCGGGCAACGCACAGACGCAAGGCGCAACGGCTGCGTTCCAGGAGAACTACGCTGACGTGAACGGCGTCCGCCTACATTATGCGAGTGTTGGCTCGGGATCACTGATCCTGTTTCTGCACGGCTTCCCGTCCTTTTGGTATCAGTGGAAAGGCCAAATGACGGAAATGGGACGCGACCACCTCGCCGTCGGCCTCGACATGCGGGGATACAACCTGTCATTCAAGCCAGAAGGCCAAGAACCGTACAAGATGTACGGCAATTCGCCGAAAAGATTGGCGGGAAGGACAAGAGGTTTGTGCTGGTCGCCCACGATTGGGGCGCCAACGTAGCGTGGGTATTCGCGATGTACTACCCCGAGATGCTCGAGAAGCTGGTCATCATCAACGGCGCGCATCCATTCATCTCCGAGCGTGAGCTGCGGGAAAATCCCGCCCAGCGCTACGCCAGCAATTATTTTTTCGTGTTCAACGGCTATCTGGCTCCTGGGGAACAGCCGATCGACGAGCAAGACACCCGGGAAAGGGCTGTACGGCGTGCGCAAACTGGGGACGCCGAGGTCAAGAGCGGCCGCTACACCGAAGGCGATCGCTCGGCCTGGATCGACGCGTGGTCGCAGCCGGGCTCGACCACGGGCGGCCTTAATTACTACCGAGCCAATCACCGTAATCCGCCGTTCAATGATCTTCATCCCGCTTCGACGATTCCCCATTCTTGGTCGGCGGATGAAGTCACTGCTGGTGCCAAGTCGAGGATCATCAAGACGCCGACGCTCGTCATTTGGGGGATGAAGGACACAGCGATCCTGCCGGGTCACCTCAGTGGGTTGGACCATTGGGTGGCCGACCTGAGCGTTCGGCTATATCCCGACGACACCCATTGGGTGATGCTGGAGGAGCACGAGCAGGTGGCCCAGGACATCCGGGGATTCGTCGAGGGCAAGAACTTTCCTAAGGAGTCCGTCTATCGATTAGGAGTGAGGTGAACTCGCTGGCACACTCTAAACGTCGATTCCTTTCTAATTGGATCTAATTGGGAGCGATCAATTAAGGTCGCCAGCTGGCGCCGGACAAGACCAAAAGAAGCGCATGCAAGGCATTTGATCAGTGTGAACCAGAAAAGGGGGAATGCCATGGGAGCGAAACTACTGTGGGGTTTGGTCACCATTGTCGCACTGCCGTTCGTAGCGCCGGTGGTGGCACAGGAAACCATCAAGATCGCATTTATCGATCCTTTGTCCGGCGGAGGCGCCAGCACGGGCGAGGCCGGGCTCAAGATATACCAGTTCATTACTGAGCGGTTGAACGCCCAAGGTGAATTGCTTGGCAAACGCTTTGAGATCGTCGGCTACGACAACAAGCTAAACCCGCAGGAATCGCTGGTGCAAGCGCAGAAGGCCATCGATGCCGGCGCTCGCATCGTCACCCAAGGTAACGGCTCCGCCGTCGCGGCGGCCATCACGGACTTCGTCGCGAAATACAACGACCGCAACCCCGGCAAGGAGGTGCTTTACCTCAATTACGCAGCAGTTGATCCGGTGCTCACCAACGAGAAATGCAATTACTGGCACTTTCGCTGGGACGCAAACTCCGACATCAAAATGGAAGCGCTCACCAACTATATGAAACCGCTCATCCGCATCAAAAAGGTGTACCTGATCAACCAGGATTACTCCTTCGGCCAGGCGGTGCGCGCAGCGGCGCGCAGGATGCTTGCGGTCAAGCGACCGGATATCCAGATTGTCGGCGACGAGTTGCACCCGCTTCAGAGGGTCACCGATTTCGCGCCCTACGTTGCCAAGATCAAGGCCTCGGGGGCCGACAGCGTCATAACGGGCAATTGGGACCAGGACTTCTCGCTGCTGCTCAAGGCGTCGGCGGACGCCGGCCTGCAAGTGGATTGGTACACCTACTACGCCGGCGGAGTCGGTGGCCCGACCGCCATCAGGCAGACAGGGCTCAATCACCGGGTCTTCCAGGTGAGCGAAGGAGTGCCGAACATTCCCAATGCGCCCTCGCAGGATTTCGAGCGAGCCCTGCGGGCGAAGTACGATTTAACTCTATTTTATCCTCGCGCTGTCAATGAGATGCGAATGCTTGCCGCAGCCATTGCGGAAGCAAAATCGACGGAGCCCAGCAAGATTGCCGCAAAGCTTGAGGGCATGAAGTTCATCGTCTTCGATGGCGGCGAGGGATTTATGCGCGCCGACGACCACCAGTTTTTCCAACCGATCTACATCTCGTCGCTGGGCGAGCGCGCCGCCAACGAGCCGTTCGACGAGGAAAAGACCGGGTGGGGATGGCGCATCATCGCCAAGGTCGAGACCAAGGACACGATCCTGCCGACGGTGTGCAAGATGAATCGTCCGCGTACCTAAGCAGTCAGGCCGGTTCATCGGGAAGCGGCGGTGCTCGAGCTCGTCGTCATCTCCACCTTGAACGGCGTGCAGCTGGGCATGCTGCTGTTCTTGATGGCGAGCGGGCTCACGCTCATCTTCAGCATGATGGGCGTGCTCAACTTTGCGCATGCCAGCTTCTATATGTTGGGCGCGTTCTTTGGCTTCCAGATCAGCCGTTGGATCGGCTTCTGGCCGGCCTTGGTTGCTGCGCCGACTCTTGTAGGTGTCATCGGCGCGCTGGTCGAGCGCTATGGGCTGCGCAATGTCCACCGGCACGGGCACGTTCCCGAATTGCTTTTCACTTTCGGCCTTGCTTACGTGATTGAAGAAGTGGTGCAGATGATCTGGGGCAAGTCCCCGGTTGATTTCCGCGTGCCGCAACTGCTCGATTTTTCAGCCTTAACAATATTTGCGACCAACTATCCGGCCTACAAGCTGTTCATGCTGCTGATCTCGGTCGGCATTTTCGTCGTGTTGTTCCTTCTCTTTACCCGCAGCCGCATGGGTCTTGTCGTCCAAGCGGCTTTGACCCATCCCGATATGGTGGCCCATCTCGGCCACAATGTCCCTCTGGTCTTCATGTCGGTGTTTGGGCTCGGCAGCGCGCTTGCCGCTCTGGCTGGCGTGATTGCCGGACCGGTGCTGGTGACACAGTCGAACATGGCGGCCCTGATCGGACCGATCCTGTTCGTCGTCGTGGTGGTCGGCGGGCTCGGCTCGCTTGCGGGCGCTTTTATCGCCTCGCTCGTCATTGGGCTCCTGCAAACATTTGCGGTTGCGGTCAACCTGTCCCTGGCAGATCTATTTAGCTTTACCCGGTTCACCCCAATCCCGGGGACCATTCTCGGCGATGTGTGGAGCGTGACTCTGGCGCAGGTTGCGCCGATCCTGCCGTATCTGTTGCTCGTCCTGGTGCTTGTGCTTAAGCCCACAGGGCTATGGGGCACGCGCGACACATGAGCGACGCGGCGACCGCACGTTCTGCCCCTGCGTCGCGCTACGCGACTATCCCCCTCATTCGCTGCTATCCCGCATGGCTTGCGTTCGCTGCCGGCCTGATCCTGCTGCCGCTCGTATTTCGGTCCGGAACTGCCCTCACTATGATGAGCCTTATGGGCATCGCCACCGTGTTCGCGCTGTCCTATAACATGCTGCTGGGCCAAACCGGGATGCTTTCGTTCGGGCACGCCGTCTATTTCGGGCTCGGCGCCTATTGCGCGGTCCACGTCATGAATGGCGTGATCGCCCATGACCTGCCGGTGCCGCTCCCCGCGATCCCGCTCGCTGGCGGATTCGGGGGCCTCGCGATCGCGATTCTGTTCGGCTGGGTTTCGACGAGACGCACCGGCACAGCCTTCGCAATGATCTCGCTGGGCCTTGGGGAGCTTGTCGGATCGAGCGCGCTCATCCTGCGCAGTTTCTTCGGCGGCGAGGAAGGGGTCACCACCGATCGAACCCGGCTGCTCCGCCTGTTGGGTCTGAACTTCGGCCAGCAAATCGAGGTGTACTACCTGATCGCGGCCTGGTGCTTCATCTGCATGCTGCTGATGCACCGGTTCACCGCGACACCGCTCGGGCGCATGTGCAACGCGGTACGCGACAATGCGGAACGAGTGCAGTTCGTCGGCTACGATCCGCGGTTCGTGCGGTTTCTCGCGTTCTGCGTGTCCGGCTTTTTCGCCGGGATCGCGGGCGGACTTGCGGCCGTTCATTATGAGATCGCCAACGCCGCCTACTTCAGCGCCACCCAGTCCGGCAATGTGCTGATCGCAACCTTCATCGGCGGCAGCGGTGCGTTCTTCGGGCCGGTGATTGGCGCCGTGCTGGTTACCTATCTGCAGGTGATGTTGAGCGACATCACGGAAGTCTGGCAGCTCTATTTCGGCCTTTTGTTCATCGTGATGGTGATGTTCGCGCCGCAGGGCTTTGCGGGACTGCTGATGATGCACGCCCCATTGTTGGGCAAGCGCGCCCTTAAAAGGGTGATCGCGGCCTATGCGATCGCCTTGCCGCCGGCCCTCATCATGTCTGCGGGTTTTGCCCTCGCGATTGAGATGACCTACCGACTCGCTGTCAAGGCGGCGGAAGGACCTGGCATGAAATTTCTGACAATTTCTCTTTCTGCTAGAGATCCGCTCGCCTGGATGTGCGCCGCCGCCCTCGCGGCCGGTGGTTTCGAAGTGTTCCGCCGGACATGGTCCCTGGTCGCCTCTGCGTGGACGGCCGCTTCGGCGAGTCCCAACCCGAGCGGGGAGAAGTGGCCATGACCTCGCCGGCACTTTCTTTGCGCGACATCCGCAAGACGTTCGACGCGGCCGAGGTCATCCGCGGAGTGAACCTTGACGTGGCAGCGCACGAATGTCACGCCGTGATCGGTCCTAACGGCGCAGGCAAGTCCACGTTGTTCAATCTGATCAGTGGCCTGCTTCTGCCCGATAGCGGGTCAATCGCACTCAAAGGATATGACATCACCGGAATGCCGCCCTGGCTCAGCAATCGCCGTGGGCTGTCGCGCAGCTTCCAGGTGACCAATATATTTCACCGCATGAGCGTGTGGGAAAACATTCGCGCGGGCGTGCTGTGGTCCGCAGGCGAACGTTACGCCTTCTGGCGCGATGCCGCCAGCGCGGCGGCGGTCGGCGCCCGCACAGAGCGCGTCCTAGTCGATTTTGACCTTGCGCACCGGCACGATGTTCCGGCCGGCGTCCTGACCTATACGGAACAACGCGCGCTCGAGATTGCCATTACGGTGGCGGGTGGTGCCGACGTGATTCTGCTCGATGAGCCGACCGCCGGAATGAGCCGCGCCGAGACCGACCGCATGGTGGCGTTGATCCGACGCATCAGGGAGGGTCGCACGCTCATCATCGTCGAGCACGACATGAGCGTTGTATTCGGCCTCGCGGACCGCATCTCGGTGCTGGTTTATGGCGAGATCATCGCATCCGGCACGCCGCCGGACATCCGCCGCGATGCGAAAGTGCGCGAAGCGTATCTCGGGCAGGAGGCGCCCTGATGCTCGCCGTGCGCGGCCTTCATGCCTACTACGGCAAGAGTCACATCCTCAAAGGGGTCGACCTCGATGTGGGCATGGGCGAGGTGGTGAGTCTGCTTGGCCGCAATGGCGCCGGGCGTTCGACGACCGTCAAAGCGATCATCGGCGAGGTCAGGCCGATTGGCTCGATCTGCTTCAAGGGTCGCGAGCTCGCCAGACTACCGAGCTATCGCATCGCGCGGCTCGGGCTCGGCTATGTGCCGGAGAATCGAGACATCTTCGCGGAATTTCGCCAGTCCATTCAACTGTCGGTGGCGGACCGGGTATCCGTCGGCGTGATGTCGATCGTCAGCTGCTCGCCGGCAAGTTTGGCTTCAAGCTGTCGCAGCTCGTCGAGCGTCAGATCGTTGAGGCGTCTCGTCACC
>JASHYD010000661.1 GCA_030043175.1 Xanthobacteraceae bacterium
TCGGCGGCATCTGCGTGGCCTCGACGCTCCTGGCGCCGCGATCAATCGTGGCCGCGCACGAACAGGATGTCGTTAAGATCGGCCTTATCCAATCGATGACGGGCCCGTTCAATACAATCGGCAGGGCTGTGGTTGACGGCGCGCGCCTCTATGTGCAGCAGCATGGCGACACTGTCGCGGGCCGGAAGATTCAACTCATCGTCAAAGACGATGCCACCTCGCCTGAGGTCGCGAAGCGGCTGGCGCAGGAAATGATTGTCAATGACAAGGTTGCAATTCTTGGCGTCGGCGTAACGCCATCGGCGTTGACCATTGCACCGTTGGTGACCGAGGCGAAAATTCCGACAATCGTAATGGTCTCGGCAGCATCGATCGTGGTCGATCGCTCCCCGTACATGGTGCGCACGAGCTTCACGGTCGGCCAATCAGCTTTGGTCATCGCCGACTGGGCGGTTCGGAACAGCGCCAAGAAAATCGTCACCATCGTCAACGATTGGGCCCCGGGCCTCGAGGCGGAAGAAGCATTCAAGGATCGTATCGCCAAGGGTGGTGGTGCACAAATCCTCGCATCTCTTCGCGTTCCGCTCGCAAATCCGGATTTCGCACCATTCCTGCAGCGGGCGCGCGATCTCGGTCCTGATACGCTGTTCGCCGTTTTTCCCGGTAGCCAAGCCCGCGTCTTCGCGAAGCAGTTCCTGGAGAGGGGCATGGACAAGTCGGGCATTCGCTTGATTGGAGCCGACGACCTCACAGATGATGACGAACTGCCCGGCATGACTGACGCCGTGCTCGGCATCGTGACGGCGAGCCATTATTCGGCGCTCCACGACTCCGCGATAAACAAGACCTACGTCAAGGAGTTCGAGGCGGTCTACGAAAAGCGTCCGAATTTCATTTCGCTTGGCGGCTACGATGGCATGCACCTGACCTACGAGGCGCTGAAGAAGACGGGTAGTAAGATCGACGGTGACGCCATCTTGGCCGCTATGAAAGGCATGAAATGGGAGAGCCCCCGGGGCCCGATGTCGATCGACCCGAAGACGCGCGACGTCGTGCACAATGAATACATCCGCAAGGTCGAGCGCGTGAGCGGACAGCTCTATAACGTGGAATTCGCCACCGTAGAAGCCGTCAAGGACCCGGCGAGGGGGGCGAAGAAGTAGCGGCGCCTCTGTTCATTGCGGTTGCGATATGAAATGGCCGCTATGAACAGCAAGCAACACCACAGAAGACCCTCTCAGTTAGGAGCGGACTGGATGAAGTCGGTCCTTTGCGAGCGCCTCGGTATCGAATTGCCGATCATTCAGGCTCCGATGGGTGGCATAGTTGGGCCTGTTCTGGCGTCCGCGGTGAGCAATGCGGGCGGACTCGGCATGCTTTCACCTTGGCGCGCCGACATAGACACCGTGCGGCGGCAGATTCGAGAAACACGGGCTCTGGCCTCGCGGCCCTTCGGCGTCAACCTCAACCTGGAGTTCCCTCAGGAGGAGCGCTTGGCGGTCTGCCTTGATGAGGGGGTGCCGGTTATCTCCTTCTTTTGGCGTGATCCCTCCGCGCTAGTCGCGCGGGCAAAGGCGGCCGGCGCGACTGTGCTGCATACGGTCGGTTCGGCTGCCGATGCCAAGCGCGCCCTGAACTGCGGCGTTGATATCGTCGTCGCCCAGGGTTGGGAGGCTGGCGGCCATGTCAGGGGGACGGTCGCGACGATGCCACTCGTTCCTGCCGTGGTGGACGCTGTCGCTCCGGCGCCCGTGGTCGCCGCTGGCGGCATCGCAGATGGACGGGGTCTTGCTGCGGCTTTGGTACTCGGGGCCGCCGGCGCTTGGATTGGAACTCGCTTCCTGTTGAGCTACGAGGCCGCCGTCCATCCTCGATATCGCGAGCGACTTTTGCGGGCGAACGAGAACGACACGGTGTTCTTGGAAAATCTGTTCGACGTCCGCTGGCCGAATGCTCCCCATCGCACCCTCAGAAACCAGACAGTCGAGGCCTGGGAGGCAGCAGGGCGCCCCCCGGGCGGCAAGCGTCCGGGAGAGGGTGAGGTTATCGCCAAATCGCAATCGCGCGGCCCGATCGTCCGTTATCAATCCTGCGCGCCCAGCCCCGATACCGAAGGTGACATTGATGCCTTGTCGCTGTGGGCCGGACAGAGTGTTGGCCTCGTGTCGAAGCGGCAGGCGGCCGGAGATATCGTCCGCGAGATTGCGAACGAAGCCGAAGCGACTCTTCGGCGGCTGGCCCGATGACCGCACTCGGTGTGCGTAGTGACAAGGCAGTCTTTCCAATGGGTGCAAGTCCCTACAAAAGCCCAAGGTGATACTCAGGAGACACTTATGGCACGCATGGAGACTCGCGGTAAACGCAATCAAGACAATTTTCGTCTTGAAAGGTCCGACATTGGATTTCTCATTGGGGCGACGATTGTGGCGATCGGGGCGGTCCTTCTGTCTCTCGCATTGGGCGTCGGAATCTCTCCGGATGCGGAGATGCTGCTACCCTGGAATCCCTAGCCGCTTTTCGCCGGCGGATTGGGTCGAATGCCTCGGGGGGTACCCCATAACGGGAACCAGCTAGGAACGCATTTCTGCTCATAGCCATGCCCGCAGTATTGGGCGCGAGCTATGTACGTTCAATCCGGCCGACAGGACAGAGCCCCGGCTCTTGCCGAAGCTCCTCGGAATCAAGAGCCGGGACCGCATGGGGCGAGATCACAGTTCTACCCCACGCAGCAAGCCAACGCCGGCCGCAACGGCGGCGTTCTGGGGCCACAACTCGAACCGCGGGGGCGCAATTTTTATCCAGCGCGGCGTTGCTCGGTATGACCTTGCCATGCAGCCGCCGTTACCTCCCTGAAGGGAATCACCAAATAATCTAATAGCTGCAATCCCTTGATCAAGCAACGAACGACACCGATGTTCCCCTTCAAGGAGGCCCCATGAACGTTCTCTCGCATCAGGATGTGCTGATTCGCATTACTGGGCAGCGTGATCGGATTTGAGCGCGAGCGGCTTCTATGGGTTGCCGGGATCCGCACCCACATGGTGGTTTGTGTCGGCGCTTGCCTGATCATGATCGTCTCCGCGTTCGGATTTGGCGACAGCCTCACGTCCAAAAACGTCGTCCTTGATCCTTCCCGCGTGGCCGCTCAGGTTGTTTCCGGAATAGGCTTTCTTGGTGCAGGCGCGATCCTGGCACGGGGCGAGATCGTCCGGGGCCTTACGACGGCGGCAAGCATCTGGACCCTAGCGGCCATCGGCCTTGCGGTCGGGGGAGGACTCTACTTTGCCGCCGGTGTCTCGACGACCGTCATCATCCTGATCCTGGCCGGCATCAAGCCGATCGAGGAGGCTTACCGGGCGCGCAATCAGAGTTGCCGTCTCAAGATCGAAGCTGCAAACGGCGTGTTGACCCCCGAACTGCTCAAGCAGGCGCTTGGCATCCGCACCGGGC
>JASHYD010000662.1 GCA_030043175.1 Xanthobacteraceae bacterium
GCGACCGTATACACAACGTCGGTCGCCGGTCGGTCCCCATCGAACACACGAACGCGCCAGCCTTCGTTGAAGGCTACCGCCCTCACACTTAGAGGCCGACTACCGAAGTGAAAATCTCGGCTTTCCGTCACGATCGCACTCCCTATTTGATCATAATAAAATAGCGGTCGATCGGGGATCACCTTTGATGCGGATCAACGAGAGAGGATTATTTCGCAGGACGCGGGGTCTCCCGCGCGGCCCCGCTGCTGCGGCAGGCCGCTGAGCGCATTGCAGGCGATCGCAAGACCGACCTGCTGTTTCCAACGCAAGAGCAGGTGACCGTGCTGTCGGCACGCCGGAAATACATTCGCGTCGCGACGATTGTGCCCCCTTTCGCGAGCCTCGCGCGGGTGCAGGACAAGATTTCGGCGTTTTGCACACTGAGAGCCATCGGGGTGCCGCAGCCGCAGACTTTCGTGATTTCGAGCGCGGACGATCTACGGGACATCGCAACCTATCCGATCTTCGTCAAACGACCCGTGAGCACGGCGAGTTCGGGGGTCCGGCGCGCGACGAACGCGCAGGAGCTTGGGGCCGCAGCGCGCGAGTTCGGTCTCGGGCAATCCAAACTAATCGCGCAGAGCCAAGCATCCGGGCCCCTCGCTATGGTGCAAGCGGTCGTAGACAGGGGGCGCCTTGTCGCACATCATGCCTGCCTGCGCTTGCGGGAAGGCGTCGGCAGCGGGGCGTCGCTGAAGGAGAGCATTACCTTACCAGGGCTCGCCGAAATGCTCGCGCGGCTGGTTGCGGAGCTCGACTGGCATGGGGCATTGTCGATGGACCTGATCGTTGCCGACAGCGGGCCTGTCATCATCGACGTCAATCCACGGCTCGTCGAACCAGTGAACGCCCTCGTGGCCGGTGTGGATCTCGTGAGCGCCATGCCTGACGTCGCGGGCGCTGCGCCAGCACCGGAGCGGTCAGCGGGCGGCGCGGGCGTGCGCACGCGCCAGACCCTGCTCGCGATCCTCGGGGCCGCCGAACGGCATGGCGCGCGAGGTGCTGTCCTTCGCGAAGCGTTCGATGCCATTTTCGCGCGAGGCGATTATGCTGGCTCGGTCGAGGAACTGACGCCGGTCGCGGGCGATCCCGTCGCGGCGGTGCCCATCGTCGCTGCGCTCGTTGCGTCGCTGATCCACCCGTCGCTGTGGCGGAAATTTCACGCTGGTGCGGTCGGCCCATATGCGATCACGCCGAAGGCGTGGGACGAGATTCTGGCGGCGGCTGGGTGACTTCCGCTTCAGTGCAGGTTGTGAACATTGCCGCCGTCTCTATCAGCGGGTTTGGCCACTCACCGAAGGGAGCGTCCGCATCTCCGCAAAGGCACGCATCTCTTGCGCGGGTACGATGCCCGGGGTCCCCCGGAGCGGTGCATGACAAAGCTCACCATTCCTCACAATGCGTGGGTCTTCGTCGGCGATGGCCAGAAGGCGTTGTTTTTGCGCAATTCCGGCGATGAACATTTTCCAAACCTGACCACGGAGCGCGTCTTCGTAGACGATAACCCGCGAACCCATGAACAGGGCACCGACCGCCCCAGGCGCCAGCTTCAAGCGTGCGATGACCAATCGTCGCAGTAGGATGGAAACAACCGATTGGCATGAATTGGAGAAGCATCGTTTTGCACAGCGCGTTGCCTCCGCAATAGAAGACCTGGTGCGCTGCCGGAGTATTCGAGGACTGATTGTTGCTGCGCCGCGGCGCGCTGGCAGAGACACATCATTGCTGAGATTGACAAGGACCTTACTAAACATCCGATTTCGGAAATTGAGCGACACGTCCTCGGCTGACAAGCCCATCTGGGCGACAGCTGCTGGCGCGCCGCGGCTCACAAATTCCAAGCAATGGCGCTTGATCGGCGTCAAAGACATGACGGCGCTTTGGGGGTCCTCTGCCGGAGCATTTTTCAATGTTCAGAAAGGAAACTGAACATGGCCGAAGCTGCCACAAAACTGGAAATCAAAACTGAGGACAAGAAGCCGGAGCAAAAGGGTGTCCGTGCTGTTGCGTCGCATCCATTCGCAAGCCTGCGTCGCGAAATCGACCGCCTGTTTGACGATTTTGAGTGGGGCTCATGGCGCTCGCCTTTCACGCGCGGCTTGTTCGATGTGGCGCCGTTCCTTCGTGGCGAAGTCACTCGGGGCAAGGTTCCGGCGATCGACGTCGCCGAGACCCCGTCCGGTTATGAAGTCGCCGCCGAGCTGCCCGGCCTCGACGAGAAGAATATCGAGGTGAAATTCTCTGATGGGACCCTGACGATCAGGGGCGAGAAGAAGGAAGAAAAGGAAGAAAAGAAGAAAGATTACTATCTTCTCGAGAGTGACTCCTTTTCGGCCGTTTGGTCGCGCCCATACTTTTCGTTTCCGCCACTTGGTGGGCAGAATCTGAATGAAAATTATTACGAAATTTCGTACTTTTTGGCTATGAAGCGATAGACGGAACATCCTCGGGTTGTCCGCATCCTGCATTTCAACAATGAATTTTGCGAGAGAATTGGTTTTAGCGTAATTCACGAGAAAATCTGAAATCGTCGCTCGCATTACGTGACCAACGACAAGTTCCGATGGTGGAATGCCTGGACGAATGGTTCTGAGCCAGGAGTCGAACGAGTCCCAAACCAGCTTCGGAAACTCCACCGACAGATACTGTAGCAGACCCTGGGCGATGATGCCAGCTTGCATGAAGACATGGTAAGCATGGATTTTGCCGCGGACTTTGTCTCGGTAATCGTCCGACTCGCGATGAAGGTACTGATTGCCGTTTCGGTAGCGCAACGGCTTCATGTCCATCATCCAGAAATGGTAGGAGAATGAGCCGATCAAGCGCACAGCCTGCTTGAACATGTGTTCGATCTTTTATGTGGCCACCGGTGATATGTGGCGTGCGTGCAACCGGGCCCTTCTAAGGGCAGCTTAGCTGCAATTCTTCCGCCACATATCATTGTGTGGATGATCGGTATCCATCACCACGAAGGAGGACCGATCAATGCACGACAAACTTTTCCGGATGCACGCCGCAATCGCTCGGTATCGAGCCGGGCCCTATGCGGAATCTCGCGAACAATTCCTCGAGAAGGGGTTGGCGGATGGCTACTCTTTGGCGACTTTGGAGAGTAAGGCATGGGCGTTGCGCATCGTTGCAGAGATACTTCACCGTAACGGCGGGCGGATGACACTTGAATGTTTGACAAAGGCGCTC
>JASHYD010000663.1 GCA_030043175.1 Xanthobacteraceae bacterium
GAACTCCCTTTATCGTCGTCCCGATCTCAACGCGGTTGCGATTTTTGCGCTTCCGCAAGGCGGGGACATCGTGTTGGCGTGCGGGGCTCGATGGTCTAAGGTTGTACTGCATACAAAAGCCTGGTTGGGCTGGTAAGTTTCAGGTCTGGAATCGCATCGTGGATTCCCCAATATAGCCGTATTGGCAGCAAGGGAGAGACTAGGACAAAATTCCAATTTCACGAGCACCGGTCGATGCGGTGCAGCTGCCCAGGAAAGCACGAGACGTGTTCGACACAACCACCATACTCCTACTGGCGGTCGCAGTATTGATATTCCTAAAGCTGCGCAGCGTGCTCGGCCAACGAACCGGACGCGAGCGGCCGCCCTATGACCCCTATTCGGCGCCCGATACGATGCGAAAGTCGTCTGCCGAAAAGGTAGTCCCTCTTCCGCAGCGCGCAAGCGAGCCTGCACGACCGGCCGAGGCTGCCGACCTCCCGGACCGCTACTCAGGTTTTGCAGCAGCGGGCTCGCCGGTGGCCAGAGGGCTCGACGCCATCGCTGCGGCAGACAAGAGTTTCGATGTCAAGCAGTTCATTGCCGGCGCCAGGGCGGCCTACGAGATGATCGTCACGGCTTATGCGGCCGGCGATCGGCGGTCACTAAAGAATCTGTTGGCGCGTGAGGTTTATGAGGGATTCGACACCGTCATTCGCGAGCGCGAGGCGCGCAGCGAGACCGTTGAAACCCGGTTCATATCCATCGACTCGACCGAGATCACCAATGCGGAGCTGCGTGGCAAAGTAGCGCAGCTCACTCTGCGCTTTGTCTCGCAACTGGTGTCGGTCACGCGTAATCGTAACGGTAACGTGATCGATGGCAGCCCAGATGCAGTCACCAATGTCACCGACGTTTGGACTTTCGCGAGGGAGGTGACTTCCCGCGACCCAAACTGGAATCTCATCGCCACCGAAGGCGGCACCTGATCGGGTGTGCGCATGTGTACGCGACCGCTTTGCTTAGTTCTTTCGTCAGCCGTGGTCGCGGCGGTGGTGGCGGCAATGCTAAATGTCGCGGATGCCCGTCCCACGCGGCCGGCTGGCGCCGTCGCGGCCACGCCCACGCGGCCGGGTGACAAGACGCATGCGAGGTCCGCTACCGTTTCCTCAGGCAGTCGCGACCGGGCCGGTTCCTCGTCCGGACCTTTGCATATTCCGGATGCAGCGCTCGAGCCGACCGACTGGGACGACCTCGATGGCTGGAACGCCGATGATCAGGCCAGCGCATTTACTACGTTCCAGGCAAGCTGCCGCCCGATTGTACGGTCGGTGGACCAAAATGACGGAAAGCCGGTCCGCGACGCGCTACGCAAGGTCTGCGCTCGCGCCGTAAGGGTCGGACCGCTGCCGCGTGCGGCAGCGAGGCAGTTCTTCGAGGACAACTTTCTGCCGATCCGCATCCGCAAGCTCGGCGACGCCGCCGGATTTCTCACCGGCTACTACGAGCCGATCGTCGACGGTTCACGGTTCCCAACCCGGGAGTTCCCGGTTCCGCTCTATCGCCGTCCTCCCGATCTGATCGCTGCCGGGGCGACCAAGCCGGGGGGGCCGTTTCCCAATACCGGGCGCGCGTTTCGACGAACCGCGGAGGGCGAGCTCGTCTCGTATTACGATCGCGGCGAAATCGAAGATGGGGCGCTCGACGGCCAGCACCTGGAAATCTGCTGGCTGCGCAGCGCGACAGACGCGCTGTTCATCCAGATTCAAGGGTCGGCGCGGGTCAAGCTTGAAGACGGCACCACACTACGCCTCAACTATGATGCGCACAACGGGTATCCCTACACGCCCATCGGTCGCGTGCTCATCGATCGCAACATCATCCCTCGTGAAGAAATGTCGATGCACCGAATCCGGGAATGGATGCAGGCCAACCCGGACGAGGCCAAGGAGGTGCGCCGGCAGAACAAGTCGGTGGTATTTTTCCGGATCGTCGGGCTCAACGACGACCGCGAGCCGCTCGGCGCACAGGGGATTCGCCTGTCGGCTGGCCGTTCGATTGCTGTGGACAAGGCGCTGCATGTCTACGGCACGCCGTTTTTCATCGAAGCGAACCTTCCGCTTGCGGGCACCAATGCGAGCCTTGCATTCCGCCGCACCATGATCGCTCAGGATACCGGTTCCGCGATTGTCGGCCCGGCCCGCGCCGATCTTTATTTCGGCGCCGGCGACGAAGCAGGCCAGATCGCCGGTCGTGTCCGTCAACCCGGGCAGTTTGCGCTCCTTCTGCCGCGTGATCTCGACCCGGTGGCGGCCGGTAGCCATATGCCCTTGCCTCCCGTCCGGCCGACTGTGACCGGGCGGCGACCTGCCTCTGCCCGAACGGCAGGCGACCATTTGGAATCGAAATCAGAACCGATTTCCATTCGGTTCGAGCGCGGGCATCCGCGTCGTTTGATCCGATGAACGTGCGAAGACCAGTCGCCAGATTGCGGCCTTCGCTGGGTTGCCGCGCGCTAACCGCCGACGAAGAGCAGTTGTGGTCGGTCGTCGTCCGAACCGTGCGACCGTTGCGGCTCGGCAAAAAACCAATGACCGACGCGCGACGCGCGACGGGTGTCCGGCTCGGCGTCCAGGGTACGCCGGACCCGCCAAGTCGTCCTGAACCGCACGTTGCAGTCGCTCCCCAACGCGCCGCAAGGATGCCGGCGCTGAGCCCCATCGTGCGAAAGGAGAAACAGAGGCTCGCCCGTGGCAACACGGCCGTGGACGCGCGCATCGATCTGCACGGCATGACGCAGACGCAGGCTTACGGCGCCCTGCGCAGGCTGCTCCATCGCTCGCAGGCAAATGGCGCGAGATTTGTGCTTATAATCACCGGAAAGGGCGTCCGCGATGCTTCGGGCGGCGGCGTGTTACGCCGGCAAGTGCCGATGTGGCTGGCGCTGCCGGAGTTTCGCCGCTACGTGCTCGGATTCGATGTCGCCGACACGGGTCATGGCGGAGAAGGCGCGCTTTATGTTCGTGTGCGCAAGGCGCGCCAGCCACCGGCGGCTCCCGCCGGCGACGTGTTTCGCAAGCCGCAAGGTTGACCGGGGTCAGGATTTCCTAAAACATTGCCCGTAAGGGCCTGCCTCACGCGCACCTTGCGGTGCGTCTCCCTCGGGAATGTTGCTGACCGACGTTTGCACAGGCCCGTTTCGTACCTAGCGCAGGTCTGCTCAGGGGCGAGGTTCGGCCTATCCTGGTCACCGGCCACAAGACCACCGGCACCGCCGTTTTGAACTCTCGCACCGGGACGGCAGACAGCGAAGCTCTGACGGCTCGCCGGACGTTTCGCCGCCCCGGTGCGGATCGCTACCCGGCACCGCGCGGTCTGATACCGCACCCGTGCGAAGGGCTGGGCTTGCGCCAAGCTTCACACCGGCTGGACGCCTGCATGTCCTGGTTCGGCCGGCTGCGTCGCTGGGCACCGGTTTCGGCAATATCCGTTGAGCGCGTTCGTTTTGATACGCCGGCGCCCGAAAACCCGGAAATCTTAGGCTGAGTATCAAACGCTCCAGTATTTCGCAGAGCCACGCACGCGACGCTGCCTGTGTTGTCGAAGTCAGGAGGTTGGACAACTACGGTTTCCCGCGCGGTTATTGACATGCGCACCACGCGTGTTTGCGGTTTAAGACCGGTGACGTGGTGCAGGGATGTGCCCAAGCGCGCCCGTAAGGGCATGCATATTGACTGAGTCGTGTGCGCGAAAGCAGATCGGTCAGCATCGCTAACGCTCAACACGTCAACCGGAAGCTTTGCCGGTTCATCCAGCGCCCCGACGGGTATGGCTTGGCCGGTTCCGGCCTTCGGCCGGACTGCTCTCGACCCTCGCGTTCCGGCGACAGTCGCCAGCGTCGGTTTTGACGCGGAGCAAGCACGTGGAAACCAGATTTCAATCGGACTGGGACGCGCTATAGTGAGGGCTTCGCAAGGCAGAACCAAAGGGAGCTCCCTATGGCGAAAGGTCAGTTGAGAAGCAGCAAAGAGAAGAAGAAACCCAAGGCCGAGTGGAACAAGAAAAAGAAAGGTGGTCCGGTTCCGCAGACCTCCGCGGTAGGACAGCTTCAATCCGCGGTCGGTTCCAAGAAGGCGTGAAACGGGCAACACGCGCCGGCCGCGAGGCGCAGGCAGGGCGGCGTTCGGCAGGCCTGCGGCAAACCCGCGCCAAGTGGTGTCGGCGCGCGCACACAAGGCGCGTTTGGCTGAGCGACGCAGCCACCGGCGCGCGGCGGTTGGTGGGCAACGCAGGCAGCGAGTCGCCGGTGTTAACGGGCGTCAGAGGATAAACCGGCTCAAGTCGGCATTCTTGGCGAGGTCTGCGACCCGGCTCCTGACGTAATCCCCGTCGATTTTCACGATGTCATGGGCTTTGTCGGGGGCGCCGAACGAAACGTCGTCGAGCACGCGTTCCATCACCGTTTGCAGGCGCCGGGCCCCGATATTCTCGACGGTCGAATTCACCAGCACCGCCA
>JASHYD010000664.1 GCA_030043175.1 Xanthobacteraceae bacterium
GAGAAGGGCATCAGCTTGCTGCCAGAGACGAGCAGGCGGCGAAGAGCCGCCGGATTGAGCGCATCGTACTTTGCCTGCATCCAGGTATGGGCGGTGGCCGAGGCGGTGCGGATGACCGCCTTATAGGTCGGCGTCAGCGAGTTCCATTTGTCGAGATTGATAAAGTTGTGGAGCATTGCCGAGCCTTCCCACCAGCCCGGGTAATAGTAGAACGGGGCGACTTTCTGGAAGCCCAGCTTCTCGTCGTCATAAGGACCGACCCACTCTGCCGCGTCGATCGTACCCTTCTCCAGCGCCGGGTAGATGTCGCCGCCGGCGATCTGCTGCGGCACGCAGCCAAGCTTCTGCAGCACCCGGCCCGCATACCCGCCGATACGGAATTTGAGACCGTTGAAGTCGGAGGCTGCCCTGATCTCCTTGCGGAACCAGCCGCCCATCTGGCAGCCGGTATTGCCGCACGGAATGCCGTAGATGTTGGCCTTCTTGTAGAAGGCGTTCATCAACTCCATGCCGCCGCCGAAATCCATCCACGCCATCTGCATGCGGCTGTTGAGGCCGAATGGCACCGCCGTCCCGAACGCGTAGGTCGGGTCCTTGCCGACGTAATAGTAAGATGCGGTCTGGCACATCTCGACCGCACCGTTGGTCACCGCGTCGGCGGCATTCAGTCCGGGCACGATCTCACCCGCCGCAAACACTTGGATGCGGAATTTGTTGTCGGTCAATTCCGCCACCGTCTTAGCGAAAACTTCGGCGGCACCGTAAATCGTGTCGAGCGATTTTGGATAACTCGAGGTACAGCGCCACTTCAGTTCCGGCATCGACTGCGCAACAGCTGGCCTGGCCACGGCGGAAGCCGCAGCAGCGGCGCCGGTCAGCCCGGCGGCTGTGAGAAATTCGCGACGCTTCATCGTCTCCTCCGGAACATTGTGTCGGGCCAGGGCTGCCCGCTTCCGCGGCATTTTCGTTATCACGAACAGCGCGATCGTGGGAACCATTCTCCGTGGCTTGGAGAGTGCGCCATTTGCGCCTAAGGGATGACCCCGCAGGTCGGTCGCGCGGATTGAGCGCAGCGAAATCCGAGGCCGGCTGTGAGCGCCGCAAGGTCGCCCCCGCACCTCGCCGATGCTCGCCCGGGCAACAGGGCCGCGGCGTAATACCGGTGGCCGGGGCAAGGCCCGGCCACGATGCTAGGGAAGTCGTTTCGATGGAACCAGAAGGACTGTGGGATCACGCGTGCGATCGCGACCTTATCATGAAGGTGTCATAACCGTATTCGGCAACTTGCCACCAGAAGTATTCCTCATTGCGGAAGGCTTGCATCGAATCGAGCACCTTCTTGAAGTCCGCATTAACGGCAGCTGTTTCGGCGTTGACTTCATTAGAGGCCTTGAGGGCAGCCTCCATGATGGGCTGGGAGAAAGCCCGCAACTCGGTGCCGCTGGCTATCAGCTTACGCAGAGCGGCGGGATTGCGAGCGTCGTATTTACCCGTTTCCTCGCTATTGGCATATGCAGCAGCGCCCGCGATGATCGACCGGTAACGGTTAGGCAACTCGTTCCACTTCGTCAAATTGATCATCAGGTGATTGGCGGTCGAGCCTTCCCACCAACCCGGATAGTAGTAGTACTTCGCCACCTTGCTGAAACCGAGTTTTTCGTCGTCGTAGGGGCCAACCCACTCGGCGGCGTCTATGGTGCCGCGCTCCAGCGCCGGATAGATGTCGCCACCGGCGATCTGCTGCGGCACGCCGCCGAGCTTCTGGATCGTCAAGCCTGCAAAGCCGCCGATGCGGAATTTGAGGCCGTTGAAGTCGACGGCTTCCTTGATCTCCTTGCGAAACCAGCCGCCCATCTGGCAGCCCGTATTGCCCGCAACGATGGAGTGGACATTGAATTTTTTACCGAATTCGTTCATCAGCTTCATGCCGTCGCCGTCATAGAACCAGGCATTCTGCTGTCGGGTATTAAGTCCGAATGGAACGGCACAGAACAGCGCGAAGGTCGGGTCCTTGCCAAAATAGTAATAGGCTGCCGTGTGGCACGCCTCGACGGTGCCGCTGCTCACGGCGTCCATGGCATTGAGGCCAGGAACGATTTCCCCGGCCGCGAAGGGCTGTATCTGGAACTGGTTGTCAGTCGATTCGGCGACGAACTTTGCGATCGTCTCGATAGCGCCGTAAACAGTGTCGAGCGATTTCGGGAAGCTCGACGTCAATCGCCACTTGATTGCCGGGTTGGTTTGCGCGATCGCGGGCTTGGCGATCGCGGTCGCCGCGACGCCAAGGCCTGCCGCTCTCAGAAACTGACGACGTTTCATGGGTACCCTCCTTGGGTGGATCGGGCGAATGCGCGGTCGAGCGATCAAGTCGGGTCGATGCCGTGCAGCCCGGCATTTCCGGTTTTGCAAGCATGGCGCCGATCATCTCGCAAAGG
The DNA here is from genome assembly GCA_030043175.1 of Xanthobacteraceae bacterium. The sequence goes on from JASHYD010000664.1 coordinate 2,436, forward strand.
CAAGCCGGGGCGTCCACAGGCCGCGGGACGTTGGCTTTCCAGAGCTTTTGGGAGAGGTTCGGAATTTGCGCGCCAGGTCGCAAATTCCGCGAAGGACGAGCCTCAAGTCTTAAGCACTGCGCGGATCCCCCGAAAAGGAGCAGCGCTCGATTGCGGCTTTCGGAAGGAGATGGCGGGTCGGAGCAGCGGGCGGCACACCCGCACTCACTCAGGCCTCGATCACGATTCGCGGCGCCGCCCTGCCCGCCCCGGCCGCGATCTGGTCGCGCACCCGCGCCGCAATGGCGCGAAAGATTTCCGCATGCGCGCTGTTGGGCGCGGTCGCCACCACCGGCATCCCGGCGTCCGACCTCTCGCGAATATCCATGTGCAACGGCACTTCGCCGAGGAACGCCACGCCAAGGCGTTCGGCCTCATGGCGAGCGCCCCCATGGCTGAAAATGTCCGATCGCGCGCCGCATTGCGGGCAAAGAAAGTAGCTCATGTTCTCGACGATGCCGAGTACCGGCACATTGACCCGGCGAAACATCGCAATGCCGCGCCGCGCGTCGACGAGAGCGAGATCCTGCGGGGTCGACACGATGACGGCGCCACGCAGTGGCACCTGCTGCGCCATGGTGAGCTGAGCGTCACCGGTACCGGGCGGCATGTCCACCACCATGACGTCGAGCTCGCCCCACTCGACCTCCCGCAGCATCTGGCTCAGCGCAGACATCACCATCGGACCGCGCCAGATCATCGG
>JASHYD010000665.1 GCA_030043175.1 Xanthobacteraceae bacterium
GACATGACCGTCCAGACATTCTGCGAGGTGCCGACTTCGCAAGTTTTGTTCGACTACGGGATAGAGAACCGCTTGCTTACCAAGACGTGCAGCAAAAGAGACGAGCGCAGCGACCGCTTCTCGACCGAACCCATGACCGTGCAAGGGTTCCTTAATCCATATTCCGACCTCAGGCTCAGGCGCGTCGATATGGTGCAGACCGGCCATTCCCAGAAATTCCTGGTTGGATGCGAGGCGCACGGCAAAGGGCAGCTCGGTCCCGGCAACCATCATCGGAAACCAGGTCCGGCAGATCTGCTCAAAGTGTTCCAGCGAGGGCGCTGGGTCCCACGTCATATAGCGGGTCAAATTTGAGGTTGACGCCGCGTATGCGTCCGGCGCATCTGCCGGAACGAATGCTTTCAAAAGGAGTCGATTCGTTCGCAATGATGTTGAAGACAGATCCATGATCGCCTTGCCGTTACGAACCTCGAACCCATTGCACTCTCGTGCCTCTCCGTATCGCGCCAGCCATCAGGGTCGATCGAATCGCTAAGTGCTGACGGGAACTCCAAACCTTACGGCGTTCACCACTGATACCTCAAACCCGCGCGTCTACCAATTCCGCCATCTGGGCCAGCGCCGAACACTCAAGTGGGTCGCGGTTGATCTCGAGCGCGAATTGTCGCGGTTCGTCCGTTGCTAGATTGAGGAAGAGCTTCGGTCGAAGGCGGCCAGAGGCTGGGGCAGCGCATCATGGAGCGCACACGCGGTTTCAAGGGCGTCCGGCATGTTCGGGGCGCCGTCGGCGGCATCGGTCGTGGAGGGGCTGCCTCGGATATTGAGAGTCGTCGGGCGCCGAGGATGCCGATGTGTTCGATCGGCTCGATATCGCCAAGCACAAAGCCGGCATCCACGGCGGTTTTTGACGTATTGTTCATTATAGGCGTCGATTCGCTTGAAGGTAGCGACCGGTCGTCCCCCATGGGTTGCTTGGCCAGGATGGCGCGATGGATGTGAGCAATTGTCGCCGCTTGGAGATGAAACGCGCTGGCAGCAACCGGCGATAGATAGAGAACAGCAGGGCAACAGTGACACGGAGCCGCTTTCTCGCCCATGATGCGTCCCTCCACAATCACCGGCACGCGCACCCTCGCGAATTCCCTGCCGTCCGCAAGTGAGCGGCGGCGGAGCGAGGCGGGCATGCGGCGCCGACACGCCAAATACGCTGTGACATGGCCATTTACAGGCGGTGCCCGGGCCGCCTTGGCGCACTCGGTGCGAGCCTCTCTTGTCAAAAGGCTTGCCGCGCGGGCAAAATCGCCGGCGCTGCACTTGCAGGCTCATCGAGCAGCGATTTTTCCCAACCCAACCAGGTTATTCCAGTCGAACGAAATCCGCTTTGGTGATAAATCCTTCGTGCCTAAACCCGCGATCGGCTGTCTCTCCCCTCAGACCCTCATGAGCGACCTCTCTGCCCTGGTGCGCGATCTTGTGGTCGCCAACCGCATCCTGGCCCGCGAGGATGTGGTGGATGCCTACGGCCATGTCAGCGTGCGCCATCCTGACAACCCGCAGCGTTTCTTGCTTGCGACCTCGGTCGCGCCCGAGATGGTCGAACAAGATCACATCATCGAGTTCAATCTCGACTGCACGCCGGCCCGCGACGACGGTCGCCCGCTCTATCACGAGCGGTTCATTCACGGCGGCATCTACGAGACGCGGCCGGACGTGCAGGCCGTGGTGCATGCCCACGCAGAGGATGTGCTGCCGTTTTCAATCTCCGCAACCCCGCTCCGCCCGGTTATCCATTCGGGCAGTTTCATGGGCGCCTATGTGCCGGTGTGGGACATGGCGGACCGGTTCGGTCGCGGCACCAACATGCTGGTCACCAATATGGAACAGGCCCGCGATCTCGCCTGCTGCCTCGGCGCCAACAGCGTTGTCCTGATGCGCGGGCACGGCTTTTCCGCGGCGGCGCGATCACTGATCGAGGCGGTGCGGATGGCGGTCTATGTGCCGCGCAATGCTCGCGTACAGATGAACGCGGTGCGCCTCGGGGGCGAGGTCAAGCCTCTGCACGACGGCGAGATCGCCGCGCGCAACGCCGGTTACAAGCCCTTTTCACTGGAGACGCGTCGCGCCTGGCTTTATTGGGCCCACAAGGCGGGCTGCGCCCATCTGGTGGCGGAACAGCCGGTTGATCATGTGCATAAACCGTGGGGATCGGAGTAACGCCCGACGCCATTCAAACATGTGCGGCCGGCCTCGGAGGTGGTAAAGGGGTGTAGGAAGGAGTGATCAATGGCCTTCTCATTGGACCGCGAAATCGACAAGCAAACCGTTACGAAAGCCTATGCGCGATGGGCACCGGTTTATGATCTGGTGTTTGGAGCAGTGTTCGAGCGCGGGCGCCAGGCGGCCATCGAGGCTGCCGAGCGGATTGGGGGACGCATCCTTGAAGTCGGCGTTGGTACCGGCATCTCCTTGCCAGACTATTCTCGCGCCAATTGCATTTGCGGCGTCGATATCTCCGAACCGATGTTGCGAAAGGCCAAAGAGCGGGTCGTCGCCCTCGACATGAGCCATGTCGAGGGCCTCTGGGTCATGGATGCGGAACATCTTGCTTTTCCTGACGAATCCTTCGACGTGGTGGTGGCACAATACGTCATCACCACGGTTCCAAACCCGGAGGCAACCCTCGACGAATTCGCCCGCGTGCTCAAACCCGGGGGCGAGATCGTCCTGGTCAGCCGCGTAGGCGCAGAAACCGGATTGCGGCGTGCGCTGGAGAAATGGTTCGCTCCGGCGGCGCGAAAACTCGGCTGGCGCACCGAATTCTCTTGGCAGCGCTACGCGGATTGGGCCGGCCGCACGAATGATATGCGGCTCGCGGAACGGCGCGCTATGCCGCCTTTCGGCCATTTCGCACTGATCCGCTTCGCCAAGCGCGGGAAATCGGCGCGCGAGAAGTCGGCGATCGAGCGGCGGGACCTGGCAAATCGTCCGTACCGGCGTGCAATTTAACGAATATCAGAGGCCGGCTTGTGACGTTGGGCGCAACCCAGCTCCTGTTTCTTGGCGCGGAAAGCGCGCGTTGGGGCGACCGTCACTCTCCCCCGCTGGCGGAGGTGGAATTTTGTGCGTATCGCGCAAAAAAGCCGGGTGAGGGGCCGCTCCATACAGGCTTGGAGCCGGGGTGGCGGCGAATTCTCTCCTCTGTCATGTAGTTTCAATAGAATCGCAATACAGATGAAAGGATTGGCGTGGAATGGGGACAACCATGAAAGATTTCCTCGAGGCCCTCAGAGTCCAGCGGTGGGACGATCACCGCTACTACCATCATAGCCGGATCAACCAGTCTCTTCACCTACTCAGCGCCGTCAGCTTCCTGTTCGCCTATCTGATGGTATTCGAAGACCCTGCCATGGCGGCCTTGATCGGATGGCTTGTGGCCATGACCAGCCGGCAAATCGGGCATTTCTTCTTCGAGCCCAAAGATTACGACGTCGTCAACGAGGCCACTCACGAGTACAAGGAAGAGATCAAGGTCGGCTACAACCTGCGACGCAAGGTCGTGCTGCTCGCGATCTGGGCGGCATCACCGCTTCCGCTCCGTTACGACCCGACCTATTTCGGCATCTTCAAGCCCCACGCGGACGGGGCCGAGTTGGTGCGGCACGTCGCCCAAATCTGGCTTGTCGTCGGCGTCGGCGGCGTCCTGTTCCGCGCGGTCCAGCTTTTCTTCTTCAAGGACGTCCAGACCGGGCTGGTTTGGGCTACCAAAATCCTCACCGATCCATTCCACGATATCAAGCTTTACCACAAGGCGCCGTTATTCCTGCTGCAGGGCGAGTTGCTCGATCCGCATCTTAGCGCCGCGTACGACGAAGACCCCGAAGAGGTTCCGAGAGCGGGTTAGGCGCTCGCTCGCGCCAATTTGAGGAGTTGAACCAGCGTGAGAGGCGGCGCTGGCTCGGTGGTGAACCGCTGGTGGGGGCGAGCCTGGTGGTCGCCCTGTGCCGGCCGGCGCTACGACGGATTTAATCCGCTCACCACTACGCGGGGCGCAAGAGCGGGTGATCACACGGGTCGTCCCGCCAGCGCGGCACGTTGGACGACACCGCCCGCGTGCGGCCTTCGAGCGTCATGGCTTTGGTCGATGCTGCGACCCGGCGAAGCGATGCGCGATCATCTCTTTGAGGATCTCTCGCTTAACCGTCCGGTTCGTCGACGCGGGATTGCAGCACCACCAGCCATCACGCTCCATCGCCCGGGCGGCAGCGACGAACCGATCCGCTACGGCTTCGAAGTCGTTGTCGGAATAGTTCAGGCTGAAGATCAGGCGGCCGGTGCCGATCCAGCTCAACGCCAGACCTTCGGCGTGCAAATAGTATTGCAGCATCCAGTTGTAGCGCGAAGGCCTTGTGTAACAGATCGTCCAGATCGACGACAGGTTGGCCACCTGCACCGGAAGGGCCTCCTCCCGCAAGCGCATGTTCAGCCGCTGCGCCCGATCGTTCCACCGCACGTCGAGATCGCGATAAAGCTCGCTGACCTCGGGCTTATCCAGAAGCTGCAGGAACTCGTTCATGGCGCCCATCACGACCGGATGGGAGTTGAATGTTCCGCGGGCAAAGCAGATGTCGGCGGGCCTGTCGTCGCGAAATCGCTTCATCAGGTCCTTGCGGCCGCAGAT
>JASHYD010000666.1 GCA_030043175.1 Xanthobacteraceae bacterium
GGCGATAGACCGGGAAGCCGTTCGATTGTCCCTGGCTCAGAAAATCGGCGCGCAGATTCCTGCCGTAGTTCTTTTCGTGACAGCTCGCGCACGCCAGATCGAGCTGGCCGTTGCGCGCGTGATAGAGCTGCTTTCCTTTCTCGAACCATGGCGTCATCGGGCCGTCAACACGCGGGCTAACCGGCATGCCGCGGGACTGGAAACGCACATAGGTGGTCATTGCCGTCAATTCAGGGGAGCCGAATTTCCAGGGCTCAGCCTGCATTCGCTGGCTGCGGCAGATGTTGATCTGTTGCTCCAAATTGACCGGCTTGTGCAGCGCTTCGTTCCATTTCGGCATCACGGCGCCGACGCCCTTCATGCTCGCAGCCGCATCGTGATGGCAGCTCGCGCATGATTTGCCGGACGCCCCATCCGGTTTCGACCACAACTGTTCACCCTGCTCCACGCCGAAAAAGCCCGGATTTTTGAAATCGTCGTCCTGGATCGCCTGGGTCTCCTTGGTACGGAACCAGTATCCCGATACGATTTCAGACAGGGCAAAATCCTTGTCCGGCGGTTTGATGCCGTGCCCCTGCCAGTGGGGGCGCTCAGAGCCGCTCTGCGCCGCAGCGACCCCCATCGCGCCGGCGGCAGTCGCCAACAGCGCGATTGCGCAAAGCGCAAAACGCGGACTCAAGGATGAGTCAAACCACTGTGATCGTCTCGCTCGCCTCGATCCGCAGGCCATCATCGTCGATCCAGGTGAACTTGAGCGTGCCGGATTCCATCGGCTTGAACTTGAACTCGAAATATGGGTTGGCTGAGACCGCGCTCTCAAGGTCGCAGCCGAAAACGAATTCACCATTGAACTCGCAGTTGAACGTGTTGATGATCATACGCGGGATCGGCTTGCCGCTCGCGTCCTTGCGAAATCCTGTCTCCATGATGTGAGAAACCAGCGTTTTCACATCAACGACTTCGCCTTTGCGAACTAGCTTTTTGTCGACCCGGATGCGGGGTTTGGCCTCTGCCATAGCGCTCTCCGAACTCTGCTGCGATCATGCGTCAGCCGCCGCATCCGCCGATCGTCACCTTAATCTGCCGTGATGCCGAAAAGAATGTCCCATCGCTCATCCTGGCGACCGCCATCACGTCCTGAGTTGCGGCAAGCCGGACCCGGGTTGACGCCTCGGGTGTGCTCATAGATGAGAACCGAAACCGGATTACGCGCGCATTTGGATTCGCAGGCGCGACGACGAGGATCTCCTGCACATAAGCGCCCTCGCCGCTCGGACCATCGACCGCGACGGACAGCGGCACCGTATTGCCGTTTTCGGCAAGCTCCGGGAGCTCAAGCTTGACCCGGCCTTCGACCAGCATCTTTCCGCCGGTGAATTTTGCGATCTGTTCGGCGTAGTCATTCAATGCGTGGGCCGGACCGGCTGCTGGTCCCACGCCTGCAGCAAACGCTCCGACGGCGGCAAGCGCCTCGCGGCGGTTCAATCTTCGCGACATGAGATCGTCTCACTCATCTCAGCGTTGTCAGAAACGCCACCACATCTTCGACCTGCTGGGCGGTCAAGATCGGCTTCCCGAGGAATTCGGGCCGTACCCGGTTGAGCCCGTCGACCCGATAAAAAGCCGGCATGATGGTCTCCTCGCCGAATACCTTTTTGGGGTTGACCACAATCATGCGCAGCGTCGCGGTATCCCAGCGTCCGGCAACACCGTCGAGCGGGGGCCCAACATCGCCATGAAATTCCTCCCCGCGGAGCACGTCGATTTGATGGCACGATAGACAATTGCCGAGGCGACGCTCGACCACGACCTTCGCACCTTCTTTCGGATCGCCGGGCGTATTGGTCAGCCGCGCCGGTACAGCGGCAACACCGTCCTTGATAACGATGTTGAACGGGGGCAGCTCGGACACCGCCTGGCCGGCGGGCGGCCAAACCAAAGCGGCCGCCAAGCCGACGCCGCAACACCAGGTTTTCATCGACACATGCTTTCCAGCAACGTCCTGCACGCACCCTCTCCCTATCCTTCCTCGCCGACGCGGGAGGGTAGGGAGGGGCGCCGGCGCAGATAGTCGCGCAGCGATCCGCGCTCATAGGCGCGCTCGGCTACGAACGCAAACATGCGAAGGAAATCCTTGGGCGCCAGATAGCCCAGGATACGGTTGACCTCGCGTTCCCGTGGCGTCTTGCGGCCGAGATGGTCGAGATCAGGGAAAAACTGGATGGTTGGAGTGCCTCGTACCCCGTACTTGGCCGCCAGTTGTCTTTCGCCGAGTTTTTCGCCGTCGAAATCGGTAACCACGCGAGAGCCGTGGAGATCGAGTTCGATCAGCTCGAAGTGGCTGCGAATATAGTCCGCAACGCTCTTTTGGGCAAAGTTGATGAGATGCGTGTCCCGGCAATAGGGACACCCCGCTTGCTCCCAGATCACTGCAAGCAGCTTGCCGGCCACCGCAGCGCTCTTAAGATCGTCCGCAAGCTCAAGAAAGCTATCAAGAAACCAATCCTCGCGGTAAAATCCGTCGTCGGTCATGACTGCCGCCGCCGCGGGTCTCGCGGCCAGCGCAAAGCTGCCACCCGACATCATCAGGGCCCGCCGCGACCACATCGCAATTCCTCCTCGTCGCTTGTACAACGAGGAATGTAGGCGCAAAGGCACAACGCCGCAATTACGAACCCACTCGATTTTGATCGACGCAATTGCGTTTGCGGCGGAACTTGTCGCGGGCCACCCTCAGCCGGGTCCTCTCGTGTCCGCGCGCGAGTCCCGCCAAAAATGGTCAGATGAATACCGCAATGCAGCGGGAATAACGGCGATCCGCAATCGCTAACGGGCAGGCGATTCGACGCCCCCGTGCGTCCCCGCATGGGTGGATGCTCCAGCGGACACCCGCGCGCGCCTTGCCCGCCTGCCTCTATTCGCCGGTTAGGCTGCCCGATCCTTCACATTTGAAACGCCGAACTGTCTGGCGCAGTGGGCGCAGCAAAAGGTCTGGTCCTTCGCCTCAACCCCATGGCCGATGATACGGCAGCCGCAATGCGCGCACCGCGGCGCCATGGCTTCGATGGCACACTCGAAACTGTCGAATGTCATGCTCCGAGGCCCCTGCGTGACAACGATCGTCTTGTCATAGTCGTTTCCGCACACATCGCACTGAGGCATGTCAGTCACCTTTCTGCTGGAACGCGATCTCAACTTCATGAGCCCCCGGCCTCGGGTTTGGAGCAAACCCGTTGAGTTTCTGGGAAGGCTGCCGAACTAAATTCCTCATCACTGTCATGCGCTGCTCTGACAGTGGTGGCCGCCATGTTGGGAGATGCCGGACAGCGCTGCTCCTGTCGTCTGGCCATCCCGGGAGGTGGCCAGATCCCCGAGCGAAATGATGCCGACAAGGCGCTTCTTGTTGTTGAGCACAGGCAGGCGTCTGATTTGCTCAGAGGCCATGTGCTGGGCAAGATCATCGATGGCATCGTCCTCAAAGCAATATTTCACTTCGGCGCTCATCACGTCGCGCACGGTGGCGTCGGGACCGAGCCCATGAGAGATTCCTCTGATCGCGATATCCCGGTCCGTGATCATTCCGACCAAACGATCGTTGTCGCCGACCGGCAGCACACCAACGTCGTGCTTCTCCATCTCGGCCGCAACCTCGCGCAGCGATTGCCCTGGACTCGCAAGAAAGACGTCTCGAGTCATGATCTCGATGACTTTCATTTGGTCTCTCCTTTTTTATTCAACACGGTTTGTAAGGCAACGGACCTCTGGCGAGGGCAGTTCCGGGCGCAGGCCGGTCCGGTGAAATTTTTTCGCGCTGGGAGTGACCAACCGACAATCGATTGCGAGTCTCGGTTGC
>JASHYD010000667.1 GCA_030043175.1 Xanthobacteraceae bacterium
AAATGCTCAAGGGACCTTGCCGCGCAAACCCGAAGGCAAGGAGGCGCTGGTGCGCCGGATCAACGAACGTCACCAGCGGCGGCTCGGCGCCATCCAATCCCGTTTCCGAGCCGCAGCAAAATCACAGCCGCCATAGACAACAACGAGTGTGACTCTGTCAAACTAACCAAAGCGGCCGAGGGCCATCCGTCTTTGACGAAAAAAGCCCGCCACGGGGAAACTCCGGGCGGGCCTCCGCCTACCGCGCCGGAGGGCCGGCCAGCTTCGACGCCTTCGCCGGAAGCCTACACCACCCAAGCGAAGCCCACCCAGAAGGCCCAAACGGCCAATACGGTGACGAATGTCATCCATCTGCCGTCGCCGCCTACCGTGCCTAAGCCACCGGAACCGTCAGCACCTCGGAAGCCCAAGAGGCTACCGCCCGAACTGCAACAGGTGTTCGACCGTCAGCGGCAAGCTGTCTACCGGGACCATGCCAGCGGCCTAATCTCAGAATCGAACTACGTTGACCGGCTCGCCGCTATTGATGCTGCGGCGCGGCAAGTCTGCGGTGCCGCTTAAGGCCCGGGTTAACCCCAACTGACCCACCACAAGGAGACCAGCACTATGTCACGTAAGCTCACCACCACCGCCGGCCCCGCGATCGGCCATAACTCGCTGGACAAGGCCGAACGGAAAAGCCTTGTCGAACGCATAGAGGCAGTCGAACAAGGGCGTGCCGAACTGGCCGAGGATGTCCGCGGTATCTACCAGGAAGCCCGCGGTGCCGGCTTCGATGTTGCGGCGATCAGGACCATCATCAAGATGCGCAAGCAGGATGCGGGCGCGCGGCAGGAGCGCGAGGCGCTCGTCGCGGAATACATGTCAGCGCTCGGCGACCTGGCTGACCTCCCGCTAGGGCGCGCGGCAATGGCCAGAGACGGCATCGTGCCGCCGGTTTGAATAAAGGAAAGAGGCACCATGGTGTTCTACAAAAACGGGGAGGTACGGCTCCGTCTCACGAATGTCGCCGACGAGGGCCGATATGAGGTGACACCGCCGACCTGCGGGCGACTGTCTCTGTGGCGTCACCCTAGCCGGGGTGATGATCGCGGCAAAGGTGAGCGCGGCAATGATCTTACGTATAGTTCCTCCCGTTCACTGCGACCCACCCCAGATCGCAGAGTGGAGCATAACGCCCCCTCTAGACGTAATAGAGAGCTTTAGCTTCTGCCCGATGATATCGTAGGTTCTGCCCGATGATATCGTAGACTTCACGCCGCCATCCTGATTGCGGAAACGTGTTGTCGCAGTGGGACTTCAATTCGAGGGCGACCGAAATCGCTTCTAAAAAACCGTCCCGCTCCACTTTGGCGGGGCGAAATACAATGAAGCAACGACGCTCCATGCCCTTGAGCAAGAGGGACGAAGTTAGCTCGTAGAAATCTGGCGCCTGCCATTGCGCTCTCGACTTTTCGATTTTCGTGTTTAGCGGAAGAACATCGGAAACCCGTGACCAGCCCTCCTCTTCCGCGATCTTCTTAACGTTCGCCAGGTCGCCCATTGCCAGCAGACAAGTAGACAACACGAAATCCACCGCCGCTTTAGGTTCCACGTCGGGCCTAAGGCGGGGTTGATTGCGGCCAAAGTGAACGCTACGCCACCTATCATTTTGCGCATGTGGATGACTCACTTGGGGTGGGGCAACGGCAACGACAGTACGTATTCTGTACGTAATCAGGCAACGCTGCGCCTAAGACACCTGTTGTCGCGCCGAAAGCCACCTATTAACAAGGCGTCCATCGTGCTAAACCTTCTCTTAGGCTTTACCAAGTCGCCGTCCTTGGGAACCGAAATACCATACTGTTTCTTAATCTCTTCCTCGAAGATATCTTCTTCCCACAACAACTCTACCTCGTCGTCGTAGCTATATCGCCAAACCTTCCATAGGTTGTCATAGACTTCACTTTGGAATTTACGCAGCTTATCAAGCTGGTCATAGGCTTCTTGCCACTCAATCATTTCTTTCTCATCCTACCTGAATGTTAAGTGATAGCTATTTTATGTAAATGGCTTATAATGGGTTCTATGGTCCTTCTGATGATAGTCGCTAGTAGGCGATATGCAGAGCTATTCACTAGGTTATGAACCTCTAGGCGCGAATTTGCATTTGAGAGGAGACAAGCTGTTTAGCCAATGCGCGGACTTTGTTCGCGGCCTCGACCGCCGAGCGTTGCTAGGGGGGCATTTCCCAGCCGGTCGCGCCGCCCCGTGGGATCACTTTTTGACGTTGATCACGTTGTCGATGTACTGGATGCCGTCAGGCGCGCCCCCAGTTGCTTCACCCTCGAAAGTCCCTTCGCCTTTCGCGCCTTCATATCGGCCCTTACCGCCGATCACGGTCGAGGTGCCTTTTGCTACAATCTTCCCAGAAATGACTCTCTGTTCTCCGATCCAGCTTAACCACAGCTCTGACCCATCGGCAAAAGTAACAGTGTAATAGCCGCGGTTGGTTGATCCAGAACCTGGCGCGAAATCATACGTGCCGATCACTAAGCTTGTACCGATGCTTCCATCCGGAAAAAGCGCAATCCCAGGCATACGAATGACGCCTACGATATGACCGTTGACGGGGACCTCTTGGCTCTGGTTCGATGCGTAATGATGCACATGCCGCCATTTCACAGTTTCATCAGCTTTCGCCGGCATGGCGAAAATGCTCGCGAGGGCGCAAGCGAGAATGATGCGACGCATGAGTTCCTCCCTTACTTTGAAATTCGCCGGTACACGTTACCGATAACTCTTAATTCATCCCCGGAGACGCTGATGGGGGCCGTTCCTTCTGTCCCTTCAATTGGGAAAAGATCGCCGTCGATATGAACCGTGATTGTTTTATCCGCTTCATTGACTTGCCAGGTTCCAAATTGAGCCGCCGATCCCCGCGCCAGCGTCCCGAGTTCTTCTGCCGGTATTGAATTGCGGTTACCGCTGGCTTTAGGGCGACCGGGTAGGGCGACTATCGCTCTGGCCACTAGCATCGTAGATGAGAATGCCGTTGGGGCTCGTGCCACAGGCGGCTGTAACGGCTTGGTTGCATGAGATGAATGGCCAAGCTCCAACAACTTGGTCCCTGAGTGACTGGGCGTGCGCCGGCATGGCGAAAATGGCGGCGAGGGCACAAGCAAGAATGATGCGACGCATGATTGTCTCCCTTCACTTTTTAAGTCGTTGCCACATAGTTTGATCGAACGGATTAACCATTTTCAGTTCATCTCCGGAAAGGCTGATGGTTTCCTCGAAGTCCGTACCTTCAAGATTCGTAAAAAGCGCGCCGTCGATGTGCATCGTGAGCGTATCATTAAGCGACCAGGTTCCGAAATTAGTTACCAATCCTATCGCTGAAGTCTTGTACTCTTCCGCAGACAAGCCATCGTGTCCGTGTGTAGCCAAGTCCACTTTTGGGCGGCCTCGTGCTGCGATTGTCACCGTGTATCGACCATTGGCGTCAAGCAAAAGAATGCCGTTATTGCCAGCGCAATAAGGCGCGTTAGCACCGTTGCATGATACGAGCGTCCAAGTCCCAATGAGCTGTTCTTTGAGTGATGCTTGTCCAAATGCCGGCAGCGTCAAGCTCGCAGCGGCGACGACGCCGATACATAATTGTTTCATGATTTCCTCCACACAGATGCAATCGCGCCGGCGCGAGGCCCGCGAAATCAGACACGTTTTTCAAGTGCTTTTGCCCGCCGTCGGCCTTCCCCGCTGCCTTTGCAATTCACAGAGCGTCGGCACGCCCCGCTGGCAGCTCTCAAATGTGAAGCGCTTATACCAGGAAACGCGCTTCGTTACCATTATGTTAATCAGGTCGGCTTGTGTGCAGCGCAGCGCAGAGGTGGCACCGGGGGCGACGGTTAAAGGCAGGAAAAATCGACCATCGCGCAAACCTCGCTTCTTTATTGGCGCTGAAAGCCCACCCCTTGATCGACCGGGTAGCTGGAGCACTACCGGCCTAAGAAACATCCGAATGAAGTTCTGATTGTGCACCCTAAGACCGGGGAAGAGTGTGGATCCCCCTGTTCGACAGCACTGGCGCGGCATTGTTTCCGGAGCTGATGGCACGCATGGATGCGGCGTGCAGCAATCGGATCGGCAATGGGCTTTTCTTCCTGCGCGACTGGGTCGACCAAAAAGACCGGCGTACCGCTGCCGTAGGCAACGCACGCAGGCCAGATCGACTATGTGGGCGTAGAGCTGCGGCCGGTACTTCGTGCCGTCGGCATCGATCCATTGGTCACATTCACATCGTTCCGCCACGGCGGGCTAACCGAGCTCGGCGACTGCGAATTGACCGACGCGCGGATCCGCGCCGTTTCACGCCACAAGAGCGCGAAGGTACTGACGCCGTTACGTCAAGCGGACCCAGAAGCAGATTGTCGACGCCACGATGAAGCGCCGCGCCAATCGCCCGGCGCCCGCGGAACCGGACAGCCCACCCCAGCTCGACCTTTTCGGGGATGCCAGCGGAGGCGCGCGATGAAGCTGGCGCGGAACATCTGTTCCCATTTCTGTCGAAACGCCGACAGCCGTCTGTCAAAAAAATGGAGCGGGCGAAGGGAATCGAACCCTCGTATGCAGCTTGGGAAGCCGACTTTCTCCCAACCATATCAAGTGGATAGCTGCAAAACCGAGCGTTTCGGGCGTCAATTGCATCAACGGGTTAGCACTGAATTGCAAAACCCGACCCGATCGATTGGCCCCCTCAGCGTCCGTCCGGGATGCGTACCCCGATCCACGCATCACGCGCCTGCTGATAGTGCACCATGGGGTCGTAGAGCGGAATGTTTATCCCGAGCTTCGGCAAGTTCAATTCGCCGACAGCGCTCAGCACGGTGTACGACGCCACGACGCGGTCATGTTGGGCGGTAACCAGCGCGGTGCGTGCATTGACCAGGGTTTGCTGCTGGATAAGGATGTCCAAAGTGGTGCGCTGGCCGACGCGGGCCTCCTCACGTACGCCGTCGAGCGCAATCTCGGCCGCCGCCACCCCGGCCTGCGTAGCGAGGATTTGCGCCTTTGCGGCCTCCAGTTGTCCCCATGCCGTCACCACACCCGCCTGGACCGCGTCGCGCGCGGCCTCAAGGTCCATGCGCTTTTGTCCGACCGTCTCCTTGGCGGCGCGGATCGCCGAAAACGTATCCGATGCTCCCGCGGGGCCTGCATTGAAGATAGGGATCGTAACCTGCGCCAGCACAAAGGCGTTGAACGTTTGAAGCTGCGTGCTCACGGTTTGACTTTCCCAGTTTTGCTGGACGCCGCCGATGAGATGGGCTTGCGGATAGAGCGAGCCCTCGGTGATTTTCACCTGCAGGACGGCAGCGTCGATCCCAAACATGGCGACGCCGACGCTGGGATGCCGCGCGCGCGCAATTTCGATCGCCGCGATCAGATTGCGCGGCGCCAGACGATCGACCGTGGCCGCCGGCTGCAATGCACCGGCTTCGACGCCGATGAATTGCCGGTAATTCGCGCGCGACCTCACATATTGCGCTTCAGCCGCCAATACGGTGGCGCGCCCCTGAGCAAGCTGGGCTTCCGTTTGCGCAATATCGGTGCGCGTCACCTCGCCGACATTGAAGCGATCACGAGTTTGACGCAATTGCTCCTGCAGCACCTCGACGT
>JASHYD010000668.1 GCA_030043175.1 Xanthobacteraceae bacterium
TGACCGATCTGGTTCGCAACAAGCCCACCGCGGAGGACGAGGACATCGCCTTCACGGCGGCCTCCTCTAGTATG
Source organism: Xanthobacteraceae bacterium (assembly GCA_030043175.1). The sequence continues at coordinate 75 of JASHYD010000668.1, forward strand.
ACCCCGCGGCCTGGTTCGCGGAGAATCGACGCGACATCTGGTCTCGCGATCAGTTTGAGTGCACATGTTTCACTGACGCTAAGCTCAAGGCTCCCTACATCGATACCATCGCGGTTGTAGTCCACTTCCTCTCGCGTCCACCTCAGTTCGCTTACGACTTCACGATTCAACTCAGGCACCGTCAGCTGGATCCGATCAAATGCGCCGAGAATTCGCCCAACTTGAATCCGAGCCTTGGTGTCTTGTATTAGCTCAAGGGAGTTATCCGCGTGTTTTGCTGCCTCCGAAAGGAAAATCATCTCTTTTTGACTGAGCGCTGAGCCGTCTCCTAGCTTCCTGTTCGTTGCGCGCTTAGCGATGAGGTCAATTTGTACCCTACCGTCGGCCGGAAATAGCGGCTCTACTTGGCGAGCAATTTCAATGGAAGCAATGAGGCCCTTTCGGCCACGTTGCGGAAATAGTATCACTTCCGCCAAATGGCCGACCTCCTGTGCGGCGATCACGGCATTTTCGATTGCCGCACCAATTGCAAACAAGGAAGCTAAACTATTCCAATCGCGAAGGCCTTTACTACGGCTCTCATCCCGAAATACAAAGATGGAATCGCCCTCGACACTAAACCTCCATGGCTGACAATTCCCGCCGGACGGAGCTTGCGCAGCGCATTCCAGGATTACCTGCACCGAAGGTGAAAATCGCCCGGCCGAAGGCAAATTGCCATCCGAGTGAGATGTCACCAGAGGCACATCTGCTGTGGCCTCATACGCCGGTTCTGCAAGCAGCGGATCGATATCTACATAACGTCGTCCAGATGGCAAATGCAGCCCCAGTGCGAGCCGCCGGATTGCGATGGCGACCGCTGCGGCGCCGGAAAACACATCGGAGGCCAGTTGCGGCCACGTGACGATCGTACGCTTGATCTCGGCCAATGAAGCAGCGATCCGGGAAGACAACGCTTCCGGTCTCAATATTTGCAGGACAGTTTCTGTTTTCTGATCTTTCGTCAGTCGCGCTAGGTCAGACGCGCGGACGCCACGCAGACGATCGTGAAGAAGCGGACGCTCTGGCTCAAGATCAAATCGCTCAACATCCAACATTCCTCGATCGCTGGTGGCCATGATCACCGGAATGCGGCGGCTTCTAGCGTGCTCTCGCATCAAAAGCTTCATCTCGAAATCATCGCACTCATCAACTAAGATATCGATATGAGGTGGACCTGCAAAATATCTTTCCAAATTACTATCTGTTATTCCCTCAGAGAAGGCCTCGATCTCAGCGTAGGGATCCAATTCATAAATCTGCTGTGCGGCCAGGGAGGCCTTGTTGAGTCCGATTTGATGCACGCCGGCATGCAGCCTATTCATGTTTGACAGGTCTAGAACGTCAAAGTCCGCTAATCGAAGTCTCCCGCCAATGCCCTCCAGCGCAAGGGTTCTGGCGATGGCATTGCCGACAGACAATCCGACAATCCCAATCGTCAGATGCGACAGCCGCAGTTGTTCATCTGCCGTAATTTTATACCGGTTTCGATTTTGACGCACCTGCCGAAATCGATCGGGTGGAAGTAGATGAACGAGGTGAAGGTTCCAAGGATAAAAGACCCATCGACCGTATGCTTTTAATTGTTGACCAGCTAAAAATGTTAGCGCGATAGTACTTAAATTCGGCTGCGCTAAGTCGTCCTGTGGGTGCTCAATTTTGGCAAGGTCATACAGTTGCTCCAGAATGGTGTCATGCTCGACCAGGCGGTGTCCGAACTCGTGCTTGATCTGGCTCAGACGCTGCCGATGTAATGGCAATTGGACGTCCAGAATCTCAGGCTGAGCGCCATGGCCGTTCAAAGGGGTCAATTGTCGGTCAGGGGCCATTTGCGTCTCCACCTTCGAAATGTACTGGCTTCCGGACCGCCTGTTGGCCAACAGGCGAAGGGGAATTGAGGTTGTTTTTTGAATCAAGGTTCTGTGCGTATCTTACTGCATCGCCCATGGAGCCAACCCAACGGCCCACGGGTGGTTTATGGAGCAGTTTGTGCGTATCTAGGAAAATAAGATGAGATATAAATTGCCAACCGGCTTTCGGGTGTACTTCTCGAGTTTCAATCAGCTGAAATCCCATTTCGCTGTACATCGATAGGAGGTCATTTTCGCAAGCGCCGAGGATGTAACGGTATCCTTTCAAAGCCGCGATTGCGGTGGCGAACTGCATAAGTGGAAGGAAAAGTCCGGATCTCTGGAACTCTGGGTCGGTCGCGCCGGCTCCTGCCTCCGCGAAACCAGATTGCCAGAGCACGTCTGGCACTTGGTGCTTGCCCCAGAGAGCGTACTGACTTTTATTAGGGTCACGCCCGACATCGATTAGTCGTACATAACTGACGATCTTGGCACCAAACCGAGAGACGAGGTGACAAGAGTGTGCATCAAAAGGGGATGCTAGTTCGGACTCGGTGAATCCTGACAATCTGCCTTCATGCTGATGTGCTCGCAGTCTCAGACGCAAAATCTGCTCAAGGTCCTCCTCGGCATTTGCCTCGGAAAAAGTGACGACGCGAGAGATATCGCCGACGAGAAAACCTGCTGTTCGAAGCTTCACTGGAGTGAGTCGGTCGTCACCCAGCAGCAAATACTCAGCCAAGCCAAGTCTAAACGGCTTTGATGGTTCACTCCAATCGACATGTATCTGACCTGCGGTACAGAGGCTACCGTCCTCGATGGAAGTGATGCTACTCCGCACGTCAAACGAGCCGATTGCAGGGAGCGTCACCAAGAAATCAAGACTGTCGCCAGGATGCAATTCGAGGGGGGAGTCTGAGGTTTGTAGAATGGCGCCCGTCGATGTCATTTTGCGGAAATGAAACCGCAATCGCAGTCCAAAAGGAAGCGGGGGTTTGACGAACGCGGCTGCGGGAAATGTATCGGAGCATGGAAAAAAGTTACGTTCCGATGAAACAGGAATTCGAAGTCCGTTCAAACGGTTGGGGTTTGGCGGTGATTTCATCATCGGCGTCGTGGCCTCTTTGAACCAAAGGGGCTATCCGGGGAACATCGGTCGTCATGCCAACGTCGTCGCAACGGCAGCCTTGCCCAGAGGAGACATCTGGCAACAGGCTCTCGAGCCCCTCATGGGATTGAGCTTTGCAGCGCGGAACCGTGGCATCCCCGCGTCGGGATGCCCAATTGCCGCCGGGTCGGCTTGAAATAACGCAAATCGGGGGGTGCCTAATCCTTCTTCGTAAGCATCAGGAACCCATCCCCGCTCAGGAAATAGTTTCCTTGTCGATGACGATCTGGGCGTTGTTCTCGGTATTGTAAAACTGTGGCCATTGCGTACACAGATTCGGATTGTGCAGTGTCCAAGGGGGTGCGTCGCTCGCGCTGCCGTTAAGTTAGCGGACCCCAGCACAACCCGGTGTCCGCGGCTTCCCTTTCCCGAAAGGCCCGTACATGGCAGGCCTGACCTTTACCGCGAGCACTACGAAATTATCACTCGGTCGGACTCCTCTGGCTAGTCTGAGGGAGCCGTTTGTTTTGACTGAATTGGACTCGTGTACGGCTGATTGCCTATCTGCGCTTTCCTGTGCGGAAACGAAGGGCGTTGCTAGAAAAGGTTAGGAGGCGCCTAAGATTAGCCGCCTCCGCGCCATGGGGACGACGGCTCCTTGGAGCCAGGGCCTCCCGACCGCCTTTATCCGGTCCCCAAACTTGCAGCCCCGCGAAGTTCATGCTCTGAGGCAAGTCCGCGCCCGCGTGTCGCTCGGGGCACAACCAAACCGGGCCCGGTAAGACCGGCTAAAATGCGATAGATCATTAAAGCCCGCATTGAAGGCGATTTCGGTGATTGAGCGGTGCCGTTGCGTGTAGTCGGTCAGATCGCGGTGGCTGCGCATCAGGCGCCGCTCCCACACATAACTCATGAGCGAGATGCCTTCCCGCGCGAATAGCCGATTCAAGTGCCGAACTGAGAGCTTCCACCGGGCTGCTATCCGCTGCGCCAACAGCTCGTCGCCGAGATGTGTCTCGATCCAGAGCTTGACGCTCGCCGTGATCATGTCCGCCGATGATCGAGCAGGCACAATCTCCGACACCAAGGCGGTCGCGGCCAAATCGAGAAGGTTTCCGGCAAGCCGACCGCGCGCCTCAGCTGGGATTGTACGCAGATGCGACGGGAGCTCCCGCAAGATCGATGACAGGATGGCGCCGACCCCACTGCTTCCGTCGATCGGTCTTGCCATAAAGCGCTCGAACGCTCCAATACGGCTGACGAGAGCCGATCGCGGGAACGATACTGTGGTTCGCGTGAATGGCGTACCAAAGTCCAATTTGAACGGGCGCATCATATCGAAAAGAATGAGATCGTGTGATTTGATCTCCGCGCTCCAGCCGTCGCGAGTGCCAAAAACCCGCCCGGCTATCTGAACTCCAATAGTGACGTTCTCCAGCGCCTGGCGTGCTATACGACAAGGCGAACGCCAGATGCACTGAGGGACAGACGAATACGTTGCTACTTTGATCTCTCCAACCGCATCAGTCGCCAGCTCAGCAAAGAATGGTTGGTCCCGCCGAGGCTCGCAATCCACGCTGACGAGGGCGCCAGCTAATTGGTCGACCCAATATCCGATCCGGTCGCGCGGACAAACGGCGTCTGTTGAAAAGATTTTGGTCATAGTCTTGTCCAAATTTGCGCCGCAGACCCGGTCCGGGCAAGGCCGTGACTAGAAGGAAGTGTCAAGCGGCTCGAATGCGTGTCGAGCTGACATATATTGGAATTGTCCATCTTTGGCTTGCGGCCGCTCACGGTCCGCGCCTTGAATTTGACCCGCGCACCCTTGCGCGGACCGAGCTCGACGAGCACTGACTCGAGCGACCTCACTCGCAAAGTAGGGTCTGACGGCAGTGCTTCATGATCATGTGCGCCCTCGGCCGCATGCGCCAGATACCGGTGCCACGACGGCGCTGCTGGCAGCGACCGCAGACGATAAAAAACCACGTCGGGTCGTGTCCATGAGGCCCTCTCATTCAGGCAATGGGTTTTTCCAATAATTCGATAGCTACCCCTGGAAGCTTATACTATTTCGATGCCATGGAACAGGAGCAACGTCTCCTGTTGGCCCATCGCCACGGACGACGCTTTGACGGATGCTGCCGGACCAGATGCTCGCTGGCATTGGCGGATCTGGCGAGACCCACGTGCAACGAGTGGCCCGCAAATTTTCTGCCTCCTGTCAGCTTCGGCGAGATCCCCACCCACGCCGGCGGCAAGCGTGGTCCGTTTGACAAGGCGCACGATGTGCTTGTCGTTGAGGCGGGTCGACACTGGGCGGGGCGGGAGTCGCCGAAATTTCACTTGATTTTGACACATCAACGACACACTAATGGCGGGCGCTCTGCCGCGGGGGTAGCAGCGATGCCAATTCGTAAGTTCCTGAAGCCTGGAATGTCTTTTGACGACCCGGCGGTTGCCGCAATGGATGCAGCTTTCGAAGGTGCCTGCAAGGCGCTCGAGGACACCGGACAACCCTACATAGTGCGCGAAATCATTGCCGAGCGAATTATTGAAGCGGCACGCCTCGGCGAGCGTGATCCGGCTCGCTTGGTGAAAGCCGCGCTGCCATGGCTTGACCGCGAACGGGACTGACCCGAAAAGCCGCTCGCATCCTTCGCCCGCCGGGCGCTTACCGGCGCTTTGCCAAGATCTCTTTCACCTTGGCGGCCAGCATGCGCGACTCCTCGATGGTGCGCTGCGCCGCGGCTATGAGCTCGTTAAGCACACGCGGCGTTTCCTCGCCTTTTGGGTCCGCAAGCTCAATATCGCTGCGAGACGGCTCATTATCTCGGTTGGTATTCCCATCCGGCATTAGGCGCCCCAGTCGTGAACCGGGCTTGCGGTAAGCAGATAACCGGCGCAAATTTATGGAAACTCGGCGCCGAGGGTTGGATAATATTCGGGCCATGGAACCGCACCCCACGATGTCACGGTGCCAGCCCGGAATCGAACGCAGGGAAAGTGCGTTGCGTTCAGACATGACCGTCAAATAGCCGTGACCGCTTGCAAGCCCGTCATCGGACTCTCCGGCGGATCGGGGAGTTTTCGGAGAAAAATCATCTTTCTGTCAGCGACCTATCGGGACTCTAGCTCCGAAACAGGGCTAATTCCGTCGAACCTCGAAGCCATTTCCAGCGACATAGCCTCGGTTCGCAGGAATCGATCAGGAGAGAGATGTGACCCTATTCTCGCCCACAGCTTTGTATCCGCCCATTGCAACGCGCGATCGACTGGACTCCGCTGACATTGCTTTCGGTGTATGGGCTTCGGTCATCCTCATAGCGTTGGCAATATTGTCGGCAGCATTGGGAGTTGCGCCGATCCTGGATCCCGGAATCTGCACCGGTTGCTGACCCAACCTACGGTGTTAGGAGATCCGGCGTGAGGCTTCTCCGGCTCATGCGGTCCGGGCTCTTGTTTCCGAGGAGCTTCGGCAGGGGCTGGGGCTCTGCCAGCCGGGTTGAACGTACATAGCCCACGGCCGATACTGCGGGCATGGCGAAGAGAGCAGAACCGGGTGCCACACCGCTCAGGGTGCGGGAGCGGATGCTCCTGTTCTGCGTTGCCAGTGGTACGGACTGGCAGCGTGCCGGCGTCACCGGCGAGACCATTACGGCGTTGGTGGTTCGCGGCCTTGTCGTTCGGGATGGGCGAGGGCACCTTGTGCTCACGGATAACGGTCGCGCAGCACTGCGGGCGCTGCTACCGGGGCTGTGAAGATCACCCATGGGGCCGCTGCGCGCCGGTCTGCTCGCTGGCACCCTACCGCCGCATGTTTGATGCTCCCAAAGGATAAAGCGGCGCCCGAGATCCTGGCGGGAGGGCTGGGGGGAGGCGGAAACGCCAAGCCGCCGGGTCGCCGCAGTCACGATGGCATTTGGATCGCTTTCTAGCGCGACCATGTGTCGGCAACTCGACAAAGCTACATTGGTTCTCTTCCGCGAACGGGTCACGGTAACTTAACTTAATTCCGTTTCCTCATCCGCCCTTAGCTTGCGATGAAGACCACCACCCCCGCTGCCAGACCTGGCGACCGAGGTCGCAAGTCGAGCCCGCTACTCGATTGCTCGCTTCTCGGGCTGCCTCGCGTTACGCTCTAAGAATAGCGCTTGACTGACAACGGCGGAAACCGTGGACTGCTGGTAAGGTTTAGAAATCAGGAAGGCTGGCTCTGGCCGTTCGCCAGTGAGAAAGAACGAACTCAGCTCGGCCCTCTCTTCGGAAACTTCGTCCCCACCACAAGCCGTATCAAAACACGCTTCCACCAGACCGGCCGCTTTCTAGTAACCGTAGCGTGTCCATCCCACTGCTTAATTCTATCTATGAGGATTATGCCGTCCCCCTGTGGAGCTTTGTCCGGTCAGTATCGACACAGAGCATTGGCGCAACGGAGATCATCATATCAGCAGAGTAGAAACCAATCGAGGGGAGGAGACGAC
>JASHYD010000669.1 GCA_030043175.1 Xanthobacteraceae bacterium
CTCGAGAGTGACTGTCCTGATAATCGACTCTCGGCTGTTGTCCGATTCTGGCGACGGGGCCATTGCAGAAAGTCAGCAGCTATCCGAATACACCTGACACCCGCATTTCGTTGCAAGGGCCGTACGCAGGTGCAAGGGCAGCGACGCGTTCGCAGCGGTTGTCGCCATAATGTCAGCGGCTGATTTCAATTGTGACATGAGTAATGCCACTAAACCCGAGGGCGTGTGCACCAGCCGGCGTAAGATCTATTATTCGGCCGCGCATGAATGGGCCACGATCATTTACCCTGACAATAACCGACCTGCCATTGCCGACGTTTGTTACCCGAACTTTTGTTCCGAAAGGGAGAGTTCGATGTGCGGCGGTCAAGGCATCCGATCTTACACTTTCGCCGTTCGCGGTCCTCGGGCCGCTGCTGGCGCTGTAAACGGAAGCGATGCCGGATTGTATAATCGAAGAACTATCTGCGAGCGAAATTGCCGGCAGGCAAACGACCAGGGTGGCTACGGCCAATCGGAGTCGCGGCATTCAGTGTCGCCCCTCTCTGAGCAATCCTTCTGGCCGCGGATGGCCCAACCACGACAACCGCAGGGGTGTGGCACCAAGCGTGCGAGATAAGACCGTTAGGCGTGTATGAACGAATGAGAATGGCGGAGGTTCTGTGAAACACGATTTATGGTAAACAGGCTTGCCCAGAAATGTCGGGCGGCGTGTGACTGGCCAGCATGCAATACTCCGACGCGTGCGGCGATAGACAACGACGAACCGCTGCCCTGATCAGGCCGAAAACTCGTCTTTTCTTTGGAAAACTGGCCATAGTTTCACTTGGTGCGATGCGCTTTCAACCTGCAATCAGCAACCGCTAAACATGAAAGGGGGAGTGATGAAGACATTGGCGATGGCCAATCGTGATGGCGGCGCTTTCGGCGACGCGCGCCCAGTTCAATCGATTCTTCCCACCATAACTATCCCTTTCATGACCTACCACAGTGTTCGATGTTCGGCGCGGACCCTATTACACGCATCACAACGTCATTGCGGACAGCGATTGCGACGGAGCCGATCGGCAACGCCACCGCGCCGGCTTCATGCGATAGCCAAAACGAATGCACCTGTCCGAAATTTTCTAAGCTGATGTCGCTTCAGCTCATTTGCGATTAATAGCTCGATTGTCGCCCCACCACCAAACACGCCACCGCCAAATTTCATGACGCCAGCGGCGGCCTACAAACTTAAGCCGACTAAGCAGAAGTGATCATTTCAGACCGATCACCATGTCCTTCATCACGCCAAGCACGATGGCAAGCGAAATGACCGGTTCGTTATCGGCACTATTCGCTGCCACCCCGCCGTCGCACCCATCGGTTGATCGAAAACGGAGGGACTCGCCCGCAGGAATGCGGTCCTTTGAAATGCCGCCGGGTCTCTTTAATCACAGGTTATAAGCCGCGAACTTCTTGGCACAATCCAGAGCCCCGTTATCGACCGTTTGGCAGATCGGGTTTTGTCCGTCGCTCAACCAACCGGCGGTCGAGGAGGTCCGTGCGCACCCCTTGTTCCAGTCGATTGGTTTCGCTCCCGGATGCTGGATCCCAAAAACGACCATTTGCCCCGAGGAGTGGGATTGGCTCAAAAATGAATGCATCTCTCCTCGCATTGTGCAGGCACATGGAAATAGGGCCGTGCTGTGTCATCGCCATAAAGGTGCAGGCCGCGATTCGCTCTTTCTCTAAGCCGCACGCGTCCATGAAATTGTGGACGACGAATGAGAGCTTATTGACCCGACCGCGTGCCGCCCATAGGTTGCCTTTCGCGCACCAGGCCTTACGCAACAGCCAACCTCCGACCCTGGCCTCAGTCAGCGGGTTCGTCAAAAGTCCTCGAATGAAGGTTCGTACGACCTTGGCGGGGTAGCGGCGGTCGAAGGTCAAGAGCGGCATGCGCTTAAGAAGCAGCGCTATGAGGCTCTTGTCGTCGAGTGCATCATACGCCCTTCCGTTGACGACCAAAATCGCTCCGTATCGCGAACATCGAGAGTGCCCGACCTGCAGCGAATCGAGGGAAACCACGCACTCAGCACCGGCCTCGATCTGCTTTTCGATCGATTGGTGCGTGATCGCAACGTCTCGCTGGCCACACGCTCCGCGACCGATTTCGGCCTGCGGCTGAAATGAAGCCAACCGGACGACATCGCAGTTGCGTACGAAAAATCTCACGATCTCGGGGATTTGCGCAAAGTTACCGTCGAAGACTGTGGTGTTGAACATCACCGACAGTGGCAGTCCCCGCGCGCGGTCGATGTATTCGCGCCGCAATTCGTTAAGCGCACATTCGCTGTCGTAGCCGCGCCGTTTCTGGGTCATGTCAACGTGAAAGACAACGTCAACCAATCCGGCGTCGGCAAGCTCGATAAGCAGATCGCGCTTTGCCCGAATTCCGTTGGTCATGAGCGCCGGCCGCATATTTTTGTGCGATATCCGTTGCACGATCGCGATCAGTTCTTCGCGCCTGCGCAGCGTTGGATCACCGCCCGTCACCTGGATATTGGTGTTGGGCCCGTAATGATCGAAGATCACATCAATTCGCCTAAACAGTTCTTCAAGCGGAATATCCTTCACGGCTTCCGAGTGCTCAGACAGATAACAGGCCGAGCAATCGAGGTTGCAGCGTTGCGTTATTTCGAGTGCGACGCAGCCGATCGGCCAGCGTCTTCCCATCAACTGAGCCGGATTCCATTGCCCCGTTTCGATCATTCGGTGACGCGCTTTGGCCAACACAGCGCCATGCCCGCCTGACTGCGGGTCGGGCTGCGAGGCTTTGATCGCAGCCGGCGTCATAAACTTAGAGGCCAGGTCGGCCGACGGTGCAAGTTCGGACACGAGAAGCTCTTCCGGGACGTTACCTACCACTGGCCAGCGAGCGCGCGGATGCCACGAGGTGTCCGCTTTAATGCTGCGCCTTGCTGGTGATGCGCCATATCGTGCCACCTGCGTCATCCGAGACATACAGGGCGCCATCCGGCGTCACCGTAACGCCAACCGGGCGGCCCCAAGCCGATGCGTCATTGACCACGAAGCCGGTCGCGAAATCCTCGTATTCGCCGGTCGGCTCGCCGTCACGCATGATCACGCGGATCACCTTGGAGCCGGTCCGCTCGCTGCGATTCCACGAGCCGTGTTCGGCGGCAAACAGACTGCCACGATATTGAGGAGGGAATTGCTGCGCGTTGTAGAAGGTGAGCCCCAGCGAGGCGGAATGAGCCTGGAGCAGAATGTCCGGCACCGTGACCTTGTCCTTGAGGTCGGGTCGCTCCCCCTTGTGCCGCGGATCCTCATTGCCGCCGATGTAGTACCACGGCCAGCCATAGAAGGCGCCCTCGCGAACCCGCGTGATGTAGTCTGGTGGAACGTTATCGCCGATCGAGTCGCGCTCGTTGGTCGAACACCACAGATTTCCATTCGGGCCGACCGCGAGGCCCACGCAATTGCGGATGCCGGTGGCGTAGACGCGGCGATTGCGTCCATCGGGGTCGAACGCCAGCACATCGGCGCGATCGGTCTCGTTGCCCCAAGAGGAGCCGAGCGGATGCTGCGATGTCCATGCCGAGAGCTCTGCCGGATCGAGCTTTCCCAGCCTCTCGCCCGCATTGGATCCCGAGCCGACCGAGACAAACATCTTCGCTCCATCAGGCGAGAACACGACGTCGCGCGTGTAGTGGCCGCCGGTCGGCAGCCGCGGCACTACGGTTTCAGCCTTGCCGCGTGCCACGAGGTCGCCATTGCGATACGCAAAACGTACGACCGACCCGGTGTTGGCGACATAGACCCATTCTGGATCGGGGCCGGGCGGATAGAACGCAATGCCGAAGGGGGCAGTAAGACCGGATGCAAACAGTTCGCTACGCGGCTTGCCAGCATCGGAGGGCCGCAATGCGCGAATCCTGCCGGAACTGCTTTCCGCCACGAAGATATCGCCATTGGGCGCAGCGCGAATAAGGCGCGGTTCATCAAGCCCCTCCGCGAGCAGGCTGACTTCGAAACCAGGAGGCACCACCGGCTTTTGGCCTGCAGAGCGATGGGTTGTCCGCACACCGTTCGAAAACGAGGCGCCAAGGTCTGCAGACGGTAGATCCGCAGGCCTGATGTGACGGAGCAAGCCCGGCCGGTCGGCCCTCCAGTCCGTGAATGCCGCGCGACCTTGTAGCAGTTCGGTGCCTTGCTCAGTACCCTGCGCCACGGTCCGGACCGGCGTCAACAGACCGATTGCCGTAAGTAGGGAGCCGCCAACGGTGGCAAACACCGCGAGGCGGATGATATCATTTGTCATCGTGGCCCTCCCACCGCTTCATGCGCCATTGTTCGCTCTGGCGCGCCTACTTAATTTAGGCGTTACTCGGTACGAAGAACAGGGAAATACCAGGGCGGCGCGCCGACCACTGTGCAGGCCGGCCTCCGCAGGCCCTCCCACAAGGATGCGTGGACCAAGATCGATCTGATTACCCAGCGCGCGGTCGGGGCGGTGCTCAGCAACCTGCGCAGAAAGCGGGCGAAATCTTTTCGGTTCCGGTGTTCCGACCACGCCAGCGACTTTGCTGGTGGCGACATTCAAAAGCAGCAAAGTCTGAGTGCCGTGCCGACGATATTCGAGTTATCGCGGGCCGACCCTCGCCCGGCGGCATCCCGCGCGGCAGTTGGCACTGCGCGTACGGATGATTGGATGGGCCGCCGGGATAGGCCAGTTTGCGATCGGGTCCCGGCGGGCGTCTTCCTGGGTCGGCTCGCTGTGAAGCACCTTGAGGTTTATCCCTCGTCCAGCCCTGCTAGCCTCGCCAAGAAAACACCACCGAAACCCGCCTATTTGCTTGCTGCCATCATATCACTGCGGCGGGGGAATTTCCTTTTCGACCTGGATCGCTGCAACATCGAGCGAGCCATCGGCCAGCTTTGGGGCCCCTGCAACGAACACTTTCATGCCTGGCTTGAGGTCCTCTTTGGTGCCGGGAATCGTGGTGGC
>JASHYD010000670.1 GCA_030043175.1 Xanthobacteraceae bacterium
CTGCGAGCTCAAATGACGCTGCCGCAAGAGCTCATTCGCAAAAAGCGCGACCGGCTCACGCTCTCGCATGACGAGATCGCCGTCGCCGCCCGAGGCATCGCCGACAATTCCTTGAGCGAGGGGCAGGTTGCCGCCTTCGCAATGGCGGTGTTTCTGGACGGATGACGACGCCCGAGTTCGTACTGACGCGCGGTCTGACGGACTCCGTCCTGCGTTGGGACGCACCAAAAGGCCGCGGGCCCGTCCTCGACAAGCACTGTGCGCGCTCCCGCCCAAGGCCGCTCGTTCGCTTCGTAGGCCCGTTTCCGCGGCGGCTGAGAGGGATGTCCTGGCGGCCGGGACACTCCCCGGCGACGATACGAAATCGGAAGCGGTTCAATACGACCGCTATCCGCTCTAGATCGAAATGCTGAAGCAGTTGCCGGCAGCGGGGTTCATCGAGCGCATCCGCAATCCCGGTGACGAGCGTCAGGTGTTCGTCGAACTCACCGAGCGCGGCAAGCCCCCCGAGGATCCGCGCCTCCTGCGTCGGCCGCACGGTTTTCGGTGACATCGGCATTCCGGTCGAACGCGTCTTCCGCGAGGTCAAGGCCCCTGCGCGACCCCCTCCAAAGGGCCTTGTGCCCTAATATTCTCGCGTATTGGGCCACGCAGCGAAGCAATCGAGAGCAAACCGCACGTTGTGCCCGGCATCGTCCCAAACGAGCGTCGAGGATCATCCGCAAGGGCCCACGCCGACTGGAGGCACAGGCGATGACTGTCGATTGAGGCAAGCAATAATCGCGATCGGCTGTCCGGGGTCTCGCGACGACGCGCTGTTTTATAAAAATGGGTCCGTCCCCTCGAGCATTGGCGATGGGTCGGTTTTGGCCCAAGGCTGACGAATTGGATGACGCGATAGGTCGGCAGCTTATCTCGGGCGCTGCCAGGCGCAGTCGCAACGGCAGCCCTTGTATCATCAGGAGAACAGGATGGTCATGTGATCTAAAACCTTTCGCAGTGGCCCAGAGGGTTCGACACTCCCCCGGTAAAGGCCAGCCGGCCGGAAGCGAGCCTTACGCGTGAGTGGCAACACGAAACGCGAAGCGCAGGAGAGCAGGTGCTGACGCTGCGTGATTGATTCCCAAAATGCATATCGTCCGAAGCCCTCGTCGCCAAGGTAGGTGGGCAGCATCGATGTGACCCCCAAGGCGAGGCCGGTGCTTAGGTCCGCCGCGGCTATACGGCCGCTATCTGACGCACACCGCGACGAGTGGACTATCTGAGGCGTTTGGGCTCACTCCGCAAGATGCGGCTTTTTCGCCAAGAAACGCGGCAGGTTTCCTGCTGGCTCCGCAATACGCAGTCACCAGCACTTCGCCGACCTCGCAGCTGACCTGGCAGGACTCCAGTAAACAGTTCACGCGTGTAATCCGAATCTGGGAGGCTGGACCTGGTGGTCCGGCGGGACCCGGCGGGCCAGGTGGTCCCTGCGGGCCGGATGGACCCTGCGGACCAGATTCACCCTTCTCGCCGGCAGCTCCCTGTGGCCCAATTTCTCCCCTTGGCCCAGGAGACTGGCCACAGCTCACCAAGCAAAGCGATACGGCCATAAAGAACAAAAGCTGAGGTGAACGCATTGCATATCTCTAAAGGTCTCCCCCTGCTTAGCGGGCGGGACATTACGAGGCCATGAAGGACGCATTACGAATGCCACAGATGCACAGACACTCCACCAGCACCTCATAAACTCGACCTGCTAGACGATGGCCAATCGGTAATGCGCCGTCCATCCGCTCGCAATGTTCTTATCCGTAGCAATCCCCGCTGCTGCTTTTGTGAACACTTTTGCTTCCGATAACCGTGATTCCGAGATGCCGGTTTCCGCACGCCGGAGGGCAAAAGCGCCGCGAGCAAGCCGCCGCAGCTCACGCCGCTAGCCTCGCGGTGAAGCGCGCGCCGCCCGTGCTCAGCGCATCATCCTATCGCGCTTCGGCAGCGACTCGGCCAAGGTCAAAGCCGCAGTGCTTGCACTTGGTCGCGGCCGGGTTCAGGTCGTCGGAGGCACGCTGGACAAGTCTTGGTCGGAGGCGGGTCGCCGAACACCGCCTTACCTCGTCGCGCCATAACGAATTGTAGGGAACGACGATCGCGAAATACATGACGGCCATAAAGATGATGAAGTAAATGATCGCGGAGATGAATGCACCGACGTTGAGATATGTGGCATCGCTGCCGCCGCTGACCACCTGCCAGCCCAGCCCAGGGCCCTTCGCGGCGCCTTGTGCCGGTTGATAATGTTATCGGTGAACGCCTTGACAAGATTGCTGAATGCCAATGCCACGACCAGTCCGACGGCGACGACGATTACGTCCCCGCGCATCAGGAAGTTCCTGAAGCTTTCAGCATGTCAATTCCTCCTTGTATACGGTTCGAACTCGCAACCGAAGGCAGGGGTTCCGTTATTGTTTGCGATGACGAGGGCGTTCCGCAGGTGCTTCACCAGAGTATTCCATGCGACCCTGGCAACTCGGATTGATCGCCGCTCGCGCCGCTTGGGCCAATCGTTCACGGTGTGGTGCTAAAGCTCGCAGTCTCGGCGGTCGTCCGCGTCGTCAGCCGCTCGCCCCAGGTCGGAATACTCGCCCCAGGTCGGATTAGGTGTCATTACCACCGCGGTCGAGCTGGTCCGCCGCTCGGTTCTCAAGCGCGGGGCGATCAGCCCAAGCGGCACGAAAGCAAGTTAGCCCGAGTTCCCAGTTTTTCGCGGATCAGTTTCGCGGAATAGGCGCGGAACGGAGCAAAACTTTGCGCACGCCGGCAGGCATTAAGGCGGCGCCTTTGCTACAGCCAGCGGCGGACGCGCGCCTTGTAGTCGTGGTAAGCATCACCGAAGCGCCGCTCGAGATAGGCCTCCTCGCTCGTGACCACGCCGTAGCGCATGATGATCGCGAGAGGCAGCGTGAGGATAAGAGTCCACAGGCTGCGTGCAGCGAAGCCCATGCCGGCATAAAAGAAAAACATGCCGAGGTAGATCGGATTGCGACTTAAGCCATGAATGCCGCTTGTCACCAGCGTCCGCACGGGTCGAGTGGAAGGAACCGGCGTAGCGGCGCGAGAAAAGTTGCGCACGCCCGCAGCAAAGATCGCGACACCAAGGACGATCAAACCGCCACCTGCCGCCCAACGCGCTAGGGCGGTCTCTGGCAACGCGAGCGGGAAAGGCAGGACGTGATCAAGCACAGGCCCGAAGATCAGGCAGGCGAGAAAGAGGAAGGGGGGCCGTGTTATGGGGCGCGCCGTTGCGGTATCGCGATCCTCTTGGCTGGCAGTGGCCATGTGGTTCCTCGGCGCCTTACCAGGCAATGCCCTTGGTGACAACTCAGCTGTCATTCTACGAATTGACAACACGGTTGTCAATTTGCCATCCCTGCAACGAAGGAGCCGACGGCGATGGCTACGGTGCGACCGGACAAAAGGGCGAGGCGGGTCGCCAGCAGTAAGGGCGAAGCGATCGCAGAGCTGATGATCGAGGTCGCGCAATTTTTCTTTCGTCTGCGTGCGGTCGGTCAGAAGACGGGTCACATCACCGACTGGGGTGCCGGATCGTTCGGTTTCATGCGCAGTCTGGCGCTGATCGGTCCTCTCACCGTTCCGCAGATCGCCAAGATGCGGCCGACCAGCCGACAGCGCATGCAGCGGCTGGCGGATGAGCTTGCGGCCCAGGGGCTTGTGGAGTTGATCGCCAATCCGAAGCATCGGCGATCGAAGCTGGTGCGTCTGACGCGCAAGGGTGATGAGCGTTATCGCGCGTTGAGCGTCCAATTGCTCGAAATTGCCTCAACTATGGGCGCCGATTTGAACGAGACAGATATCCGTCAGACCACGGAGGTCGTTCGGCGACTGAGAGACGAGACGAGGATATTGGCGGATGCGCTGCCCGGAGATGGTAAGTCTGAACGTCGTTTCCGCTAGAATGGTCCCGTGCCCCTGGAAACTGGATCGCTTGCGATCGCCGCGGCTGTCGCCGACCCAACTCGCCGCGCTGCGGCGCATATGCGCGCTCAGTCGGCCGGCCGTGCCGCCATTTGGCGTCGGTCCCTTGAACGAGGGGCCGATTTCATAGCAAGCGAGCCTGGCCCGCCGCTCGGACGTCAGTGCGCCCCTCAAGGCTGGTCAGCAAACGCAAAAAGCAGCTCGTGAAGCTGCCGATGCAGCACGGGCCGCGGTGAGTGGGGAAGGGATGTCGTCCGCCTCCGTCACCCGCCTGGTTCGTCGTTTGGCCAAAGTGCTGGAAAGCGTTGCATCAAGGGGTTCCACAATCGTCGGCGCTCAGCGAAGCGTCGCATGGACAAGATCCAACACATGCCGACAACGCCTCGAACCGCAGGCCGAGACATACCGCGCCCTGATCGAAATTGCCGAAGAGGTGGTGGCAAACGCCAGAACCGCACTTGATACGACCAAGGACTTGCACGCCGAGACCATCATTAACGCGATGAAGATCGACGCCATTATGGCGACCGGCAGTTGCGCACCCGAATTTGCGATTACGAGATCATGATCGTGCTTCTGAAGACCATGTATCAAGAACGTTCGTAAGTTCGCTGCGGAACGTTAGTAGGGGCCGTCACCAGGCTATCGGAAGCCTTTGGCGGAGCCTTGTCGTTATCCGAGCGACCGGTCATGGTGGATACCGCGACCAGCGGCATGACGCCGACGTTATTTAATCTCACCGGGAAGCACTGTGAGAACAATTTTGGAGGTTGAAATGGCCTTTTATCTCAGACCCTGAGGTCGCCGAACGGCGAGGTCGAGGAAAGGCAGCCGGCTAATCGCGAACAAACAAATATCCCAACAAGATGGATGCTGGCGTAAAAACCGCCAGCAGTGCAATAGCTATCGTGGGCGCGGCGTTAAGCATGAGTCATTCCCGGTAGATGGAGTGTTTGTCGCCGATTAGGTGGCATACAGCTCCAATGGCGGCGACGGCCAGAATCACAATGATGGGAGCATGTCACCTCTTGTTTGATCGTACTTCCGCACAGCCACGCTCAAGCCGGCGGCGCAAGTGGTAGGAGGTGACAATGAGATCGGTGATCAAGGCAAAGAACACGCGGATAGACTTTCGATGCACGGAATCACTACCCTCAAATAAGTTCCCCGGGGAGGTTCACAACCCCCGTGGCCAAGCGACGCGCCCACCAAATGTGGGCTGCACGTAGTGCAGTTCGATGAGGCAAGTTTTCAAATAGAATGATCCCCACCACGACGCGCCAGCCGGTCTGCCGGCCCTGGACAGCAGAGCGCGACAAGCAGGTTACGCGCGAAGGATTGGCGCAGGACTCGTCTCATTTGAACTATACGCCAAAGCCAGGGCAAAAGCGAAGATCACTGCAGCGGTCGCTGGCGAGAGGGTTACAATGGCTGCCGTAAGGAAATCGCGAGGACGGTGACCGCAAGCGCCCCCACGAGGGTCGCAGTCGCACGTGCCAAGTGCTGACCAACTCCTCCTTCCCTGAATTGATGCGCCTGCCGAGTGTTCTTGTATTTACAATCTTGCTTCCGTCTTCCCGAGGATACGTATATTCATGAGTGTTGATTGGCCGATAGTCCTCCCCGAGTATGACGTGATCGTTTGCATCCGTCGTCGGCACATGATTAACTTTAAACCGAACTCGCCATTGGGAGGTGCCGTATGACCGACCTCGACGCCCTCCAGACGATGCTCCTCGACGAGTTCGCGCGTATCCACGATCGACTCAACACGATCGAGCACAAGCTCGGTCTGATCCCGAATTTGAATCTCCTGCTCACTGGAGCTTGCTCGGTGCGTTTTAAAACAGCCGAGGTCAACCGGTCGCAGTCGCTGGATCGTTTGTCGGTGCCGGCCGGTCTTCCCGGCAGGCCGCGAGGCAGAGACTGGAGGAGACTGAATTGCCGCAGGACGTCCTCCAAGCCCCGCTCCTCGATAACCTTGCCGACATGCGGGACCGCCCCGCCTGTGCGCCCATTACGACGAGGCTGCCGCCAAGCAGATTAAGCTCGTGCAGAAAGTCGGACTGTCAGGGACGCGCACGGGATGCCGCCGCCACTTCCCACCGCCGCTCGCACTCGCGATTATCGACCCAGTGGGGTGAGTTATGACCTTCCCCGGCATCCCGGTCCACAAAGGCCCTTGCTACGGCTGCGGCACCAGAAACTATCCGCTGTCCGTCTCCGGCCCGAATTATTGCGAGCCGGTGTCGGATGATCCGATCATACTGCGGGGTCTGATCAAGTGAGGCGAATCATGGTCAAGGACACTATCGAATTTCGCATGTCTCCCTCCGGAGAGGGACAGAAGCTTCACGACGTGGAGGGCAGTGTACGCTTTGTCCACGACGGCCATGCCATGCAGTCTGTGGTTGCTATTGCAATCAGGTTGGTTAAGACGGGCGTCTCTGACGACGAGGCTGTCGAGCGCGCTTTCGCGATGACCGACAAGATTATGCAGGGGATGCTTGATCGCGGCTGGGCGGTGATGGCACCGACATTTGCCGAGAGGGGCGATGATCGGCGAGTGGGATTTCTAGACCCGGCAGGGTGATCAGTGGACCGCCCTGTCGATATCCATCCCTCCGCTCGTCGAGCTCGGACATAGAGCTGGAGCGGCGAGCCGATCGTCTGCGAGTGGACTGGTCGCTCTTTGAGGCTGTCGTGTTACCTGCCTTCAGGCGCTTAAGCAGCCGACGAGCTGAGCCATGCAACCCCCTGTGACGTCCTCTCGTCCTCCCGGTAGGAGCCCGTGGCAGCCGACTGATTGGTTCAGAAGTCCGCTTCGACTTGACGTATCCGCGATCACGTCCGGCGGCGCTGCCTGGACGCTCGATTGTGCGGTCGATGATCCGACCCGCGCCTTGCCGAATCCATTGCTAAACCCGGCCAGCCCGCCGATGTGAGTGGCGGCGGCCAGCCCGGCGCTCGGAATGTCGCCGTCGACAATTCCAGCAATTGTTCGGGAGCAGTCTCTCCAGTGGATCGTCCGGCAGGGTGACTGCCCAAGACTTCTCGATCACTCAGCCGACCGCGTGGCGCTTGACGCTATTCATCGCTGGGATCGATCGCGATGTTCAGGATGAACGCAAGGTTCAGAATGTCAGCTCGTGTAGGAGGACTGGACCAATAGACGGGCGACGATGCAGCCTCCGATTTGGTCCGAAATGGCCCATCACCCGTCATGGAACACGTAGACTATTGGCGATTGAGAAGGCGAGTTATCGAAGGCAAAGGGCGGCCCGGAGACCGCCCTTTGGATCGCTGCTGAGTGGCTTTGTGAACGGCAACTTAGCCGACGAGCCTTCGTCCGTCTCGCAAATCAGCACGTTCAGCGACGTGGCTCATGGACAGGAATGGCGCTGGCCATCGTTGCCCAGATAGGTTCCGGTTTTCGGATCGTATGACCGGAAGCGCTGCATGCAGGAGGCGATTGGATCGCCGACGGGTGGGCCGCCAGCATACCCGGGCGGGCCGCCGACGGGTGGGCCGCCAGCATACCCGGGCGGGGGCGCGCCCGCATTGCCAGGCAGAGGCGCCGAATAACCTGGGCAGACTTGGACCGGCTGGCCAGTATAGCCGACGACGCGGCCCGCACCATCATAGATAGGCCGGGACGCCCAATAGCAGCCTGGCGCGTAAACCGGTGCCGCATAGCCGTCGTAGACAACATAGCCAGGAGGCCGCGAGGCAATGATGGCCCCGGCGATGACGGCGCCGCCGACGACGCCGGCGGCAATACCTGGTCCCCATCCCCATCCTCGCTTCCACCAAGCGGAGGCGTCCGTCGCCGTCGCGGCCACCATCACTACAATCGTTGCTGCGCCGAGTAAGCTAACGATGGTCTTCTTCATCAATGTCTCCTTGGGGGGTTGGCGGGCGCCGCGCGTGCAGACCGGGATTTCCTCAGATTCCGAATGCAGGTCCGGAAACCTGCTGATCGACCCGTGTGGGCCGTGCTGGAGACACCACGGCGGACCTGACCGAATTCATTGCTCCCAAAATGAGTAAGGCTGCCATCGTGATACGGAGAGGAACATTACGGGATTATGAACGGCACATTACCGAATAATCGCGCCTCAATCTAATTTGACAGAGTCACACTCGTTGTTGTCTATGGCGGCTGTGTGCTGCGGCTCGGAAACGGGATTGGATGGCGCCGAGCCGCCGCTGGTGACGTTCGTTGATCCGGCGCACCAGCGCCTCC
>JASHYD010000671.1 GCA_030043175.1 Xanthobacteraceae bacterium
CGACCCATCCAGCTCCAAGCCTCCGGTGCGTCCTGTCGGAGGATTTCCCGCGACGGCATCGTCCGGATCACGTCCTCGATTTCCGCCAATACGTCAGTGTTGGCGGCGAGTTGGTTTTGGGCTGGCGTCTTGCCAAGCCTTTGGGCTAGCGTCTGAGGGCCTTTATTGGACATTTGTTGGACACCCCGCGCGTGGCCTTTAACTAACTCTTTGGAATCACTGGCGCGCCCTACGGGAATCGAACCCGTGTTTCCGCCGTGAAAGGGCGATGTCCTGGACCGCTAGACGAAGGGCGCGACTGTCAGCCTGGCGACGTATAGATGCGTTCGGCGGGATGAGCAAGCAATCGTCCGATTGTCGTATGCACACGAGTTGTCCCGGCTTGTTCGCTGTCAATTGAGCATTGCCTTCGCCGAAGGCCCGCAAGAGGGTGGGCAGATGGGCGGACGCATCTGCGGGCTGGTCGAAATCGGCAACGGCCGATTTCGATGCGCCCTTGACAGCCAATTTCAGCCCAGGCTTTTGGGATTAGGCGGCGCCCGGCGCGTCGCCATCGCCTTGGCTTCGGCCGAACCAAATCGACCAGGCCTACCACTTCCCGGAATTTGGCATCGACTTCCACGGCTCCTCGGGCGGCAGGGGGGAGCCTCTTTGCAGGAGTTCGATCGATTGCCTGTCGGGAGAGCGCACGAATGCCATTATGCCGTCGCGTGGTGGTCGGTTGATGGGGACGCCCGCATTCATCAGGCGGCCGCACGTCGCATAGATGTCGTCCACCTCGAAGGCGAGGTGGCCGAAATAGCGGGCTTCGCCATAGTCCTCGGCGTCCCAATTATAAGTGAGTTCGATGAGCGGCGCATCGCGGCCGGCGGCGAGGCTCTTCTCGACCAGCTCGCGGTCCTGCGGAGCGGCGAGGAACACGTTGGTGTAACGTCCCTTGTCGTCGGGACGGCGCCGCATCTCGATGAGCCCAAGCTGGTCGCAGAAGAATCGGAGAGCGGCGTCGAGATCGCGGACGCGTAGCATGGTATGAAGATATCTCATGACCGGCCTTTCGGTTGCGTGTGATACAAGCTCTTGCAGCTTTGCGGAGGTTGGGGCCAACTTCAACTGTTGCGAAACGCTCAAGGCAATCCAGGACCGAGCGGTAGGTGCCTACATGATTACGGCTGATCTTGAGACCGGCATTGCACGGTTACGCGACTTCGTGAATGAAGCGGACGTCGTCGTGCCATTCACCGGGGCGGGTATTTCCACTGAATGTGGCATTCCCGACTTTCGCTCGCCGGGCGGCCTGTGGACGAAATATCAGCCCATTTCATTCGACGCGTTCATGGCAAGTGCCGAGATGCGAAGCGAATCCTGGCGCCGGCGCTTCGCCATGGATAAACAGTTTTCCACAGCACAGCCGGGCTGCGGCCATCTGGCGCTGGCGAGCCTCCACCGTTTGGGGAAAATCCCGGCGGTCATCACGCAGAATATCGATAATCTGCACCAAGCCTCGGGGTTTGCGGCCGATAAGGTTGTGGAGCTGCATGGCAATACTACCTTTGCCACTTGCCTTGACTGCGGCCGGCGCTACGAGCTTGTCTGGGTTAGAGAGCGTTTCGAAGCTCACGGCTGCACACCGGATTGCGAGGATTGCGGCGGCTACATCAAAACCGCGACGATATCGTTTGGCCAAGCGATGCCGGAGCCGGCAATGCGACGCGCCGAGGCGCTTTCTCGCGCTTGCGATCTGTTTCTCGCCATCGGCTCTTCTTTGGTGGTATGGCCGGCAGCCGGCTTTCCGCTACTGGCGAAGCGGAGTGGGGCGCGGCTTGTCATTCTCAACCGCGACCCGACCGATTTCGATGATGCGGCCGATCTTGTTGTCCGCGCGGAGATCGGGCGAACACTGGAACCCTTCATTGCCAATTGACGTGTTTGGCCATTTCGTCCGTGAAAATGTGGAATATATGAACCGCTCGGTGCCGTTACGCAGTTCGAGGGCTGCCCGATCACGATTTCCACAAATGTACGATTGCGTGCATAATGCGAACAAAAAACGTTCTTTTCCAGGTCGCGGAGAATGGTATGTTGAATCAGAAATTCACGAAGCGCCCAAAAAGAGGCGCCAAAAATGGCGGCAGCGTGCGTCCTCATGACGACGAATGTAATTAGGCCCAGAGGGTCAGGAACATCCTTCGAGTTGGAATCGGATTCGCTCGACAATGTGGTCGGCGACGCAACGGCATCGCTCATCGAGATTTCGGGTGTGATCAAATGGTTCGATGTCTCCAAGGGGTTCGGGTTCATTGTCCCCGATAACGGCATGGCCGATGTGCTGCTGCATGTGACCTGCCTGCGTCGCGACGGATACCAGACCGCCCATGAGGGTGCGCGAATCGTGGTCGAGGCGGTGCAGCGGCCGAAGGGGTTGCAAGCCTTCCGGATCCTGTCCATGGATGAGTCGACTGCGATCCATCCGGCGCAAATGCCGACGCCGCGGACCCATGTGACCGTGACCCCGACGAGCGGGCTAGAACGGGCCATCGTCAAGTGGTTCAACCGGATGCGGGGCTTCGGGTTTCTCACGCTCGGCGAAGGCACGCCGGATATCTTCGTCCATATGGAGACGCTGCGGCGCTACGGCATCACGGAGTTGCGACCAGGCCAGACCGTCCTGGTGAGGTTCGGGCGCGGCGCCAAGGGTATGATGGCCTCGGAGGTCCGACCGGACGGCGGAACTCATTTTCTTGCCTCCCATTGATTTCGCGAGCTGCAGAGTTCCTCTCCTCTATGGGGGGCGCCTTGGGCGTACGCACCGCAGGTCCCGATTAGTGCAAACTTATGGCGTGCTGTGCAGCAAGCGCTGAATCGAGCAAGATGCAGGACCGCATTGGTCGGTTGGCCGAACAACCTAGGCT
This sequence comes from Xanthobacteraceae bacterium, assembly GCA_030043175.1. Next base: position 2,910 of record JASHYD010000671.1, read on the forward strand.
GCAACAGCCGTCAATGGTGCATCGAAAGCGGCTGTCGCCAATTTCAACACACTTTGGACGAAGTTTGGAAAGCCCGACTTCGGTGCGCCGCCAGCGCCATCCGGTATAGTCCGCCAATCTGGCTCTCGTCGGGACCGTGAGAACCTAGCCGGCGATGCCAAGGGACAAGGGCTCCAATCGCGAGGCCGCAAGTACCGATGCGCCGGAGAGTGGGCGGACATCGTAGCAGTCATTAAGCCGGGTAGTGCCCGGTGGAGCGCAGGGGGCCAGGGTCATCGCCACTGGATCGGGTCAACCGGAGGATGGCGGCCTTCGGCCGGGGGGCACGAGCCGGATGAATCGGAGGTTCCATCCGGGACCTATGAGATGGTGGAGTTCCCCGAGCCTCCGCGCCCGAAAACGCTTCAGCTTAGGGCTAATGCGCTGACGAGTAAGCGGCGGTGGGAAAATAACTCCAATTGCGGTTGGTCGCGCGATAGGATAAAGGACGAGCATGAGTCAGATCCTCGACATATTCATGATGAGACACCTCGTCTGCACCATATTAGCCATGGCGGCTGCAGCGTATCTCGTAGTGCCGCTTCCAGCCGCGCGCGGGGCCGAGCAGCAGACGCTCGAGATCGCCTCCAAGACCGGGGTTCATGTGTTTTCGGTCGAGCTTGCCGTTACCGACGAAGAGCGCGAACGCGGATTGATGTTTCGTCGCTCAGTACCGGAATTCACCGGCATGCTGTTCGATTTCAAACGTGATCAAGAAGTTAGCATGTGGATGAAGAACACATATGTGTCCCTCGACATGATCTTCATTCAGAGCGACGGCCGCATCCGCCGCATTGCGGAAAACACTGAGACAGAGTCCCTCAAGATCATTCCCTCCGGCGGGCCGGTTCGGGCCGTGCTCGAAGTCGCGGCTGGGACCGCGAGGAAACTGGGGATCGAGCCAGGCGACCGGATCGCCTCGCCGATTTTGCGCCGCTGACGCCGCCGCAGCCCTGCGCATTGCTGGTGCCAGAAGGAGCGTGTATCGACTAACGAGGCTATGGCGAGGCTTGCTTGGCGTCTCCAAATAGGTGGTCGCCCACTAAGGCCCTGGCGGGGTATAGCGCAGTCTGGTAGCGCGGGAGTTTTGGGTACTCCAGGTCGCAGGTTCGAATCCTGCTGCCCCGACCAGCACTTGTCTCGAGAACGACTGGGCGTGAAAAGCGTAAAAGTAAACACGACAGTAAACAGCGCCTAAGATGAAACTTAGGCGGT
>JASHYD010000672.1 GCA_030043175.1 Xanthobacteraceae bacterium
ACCAAGCGGTGCCGCATCACGCCATCCTCGAGGCGCGGCCAACATAGGTACTCCAGCGGAATGCTCGCGCCACCGTATCGAAGCCGACCTCAAGCAGCACGCCGTCTCTGAGCCGGTCCAACGCCTCAGCGAGGCTCGTGTACTTCAATTTGATGCCGCACTTCTATAGTCGGGTACGTCATCAAAAGCCGTATCACGCTCGACCTTTGGGACGCCGTCGATCCTGATCGTTTCCGCGAGCCAATCATAAAAATCCGTTCGTGTCTTGACTGCGCCCCACTGTTCTGGTTCTTACCAACCTTCACGTCACGGCCGGCCGAAGGTTCGATGAGGATATCGATATCCTCCGAAAACCGGCCGATGATCTGGTGACCCTTTGAGAGGCACGTTCCGCCCTTCAACTGCAAGGAAAAACGGAGCTGCTGAAGGCCAACCTCCGTCGGTTTCGACCGCGCCAATCGCGGCCTTCTGGCAGAGGCCCTGAGCGACGGAGGAGGCGGCCCATCGCGCGCGACCGCAACGACGTGGATGAGTGCTTGCACTTGCGGCCATGAGCCGACGAACGGTGCTAATTGGCCGACGAAAGGACGGAACTGGTGCGGGGAATGGAGGAAGCGAGTGCTGACCGCTTATGGTGGCCTATGCGCCTCAGCCTGGGTGACGTTGCGCCAGACGAAACCACGCGCTGGCGCGACCGCGATCCTCGGGATCGAAGCACGCGCCGCTGAACATTGCACGCAACGGCTCTACAGGCGGCTGTTGCAGAGCCTTCGCGATCCCGACAGCCATGACGCGCGAGAGTCTTTGAGAAAGGTCTGGCTATTTGGCCCACGAGTCCCCATTTGTCGGCGGGGCCGTGGGATTCCGTCATCGCGGCAGGACACGAGCCCACGAGCGGTATTTCGGCCTATCTGAGCACCGACATTCGACCGAGTGACACCGAGCGCGTGTGCGCCGGGTGATCGCGCGTCCAAGCACGCCCCAATGCATACAGCCGGAGCCACCTATGCAGGTACTTGTCCGCGATAACAACATCGATCAGGCTCTTCGCGTCCTGAAGAAGAAGATGCAGCGGGAAGGCGTCTTCCGCGAAATGAAGCGGCGGCGCTTCTATGAGAAGCCATCTGAGCAGGCTGCGCGAGAAAAATCGGAGGCCGCCCGCCGCGCTCGCAAGCTCGCCCGCAAACAGGCGATACGGGATGGACTGATCGCCGCGCCGAAAAAAAGGCCGGCACCGCTCCGCAAAAACGGCGCCGCGTTGCCTTTGCGTCCAAGCCCCTTAGACAGATCACAATGAGGTGATCCAATGCGATTCTTTATCTTCCAATCCGATGCAGGCCCGGTCTGCGGGCGTTCGCCGGAGACGCAGCGGGGCGCGATCTGCCGGAGCAGTTTGGTCCTTGGCGAGAGATTGGCGTGGTCCGGCCTGGGACTACTCCTCCCTTTAACCTTTCCCGCGATACGATCGAAAAGGCGATCAGCTCTTATGGCTTTCAGCTGTGGCGCATCAAACCGCAACCTGAATAACGGTACCTTCATCTGAATCGACCGCGAACAGCTCCGTCTGTGCGAACACTTCTCATCACCAGCTGGAACGAGAAGCGATCAACACCAACGAGGATATTTTTATGACCCCAAAGGAAGAAGCCGAACTTCTTTTCAAACAAGAATTCGGTGGTCGAAGCACGATACCCGAGTATGAACAACGCGCACGCATAGAGCGCACAAAGACCGCCCAACTTAGGATGCTGCGCCTCGCGCACGAGGCAGCGTTGGTCCCGTCATCTCCACGCCGAACGCCGCACTTGCGGGCGAAGAAGGCCGCGGGGATCGCGACCTGACACCGGCCTTTCCTCGATCGCGACCGTAAGCAATCGAAATCGCCGAAGGATTTCAGGACCACCGCGTCATCCAAATTCGCCGAGTTCGGAGCTACCACTCCGTGAGAACGCTACAGCCACCGGCATTCATCTCACTGCGCGCCATCGCCTCGGCACGATGGATTGCGACTGCCGAGTGAGCACACTCGACCGCCTGTCCGGGAGCCAAGCCACCGTTTTTCAGGCGTACGAATGGCAACGCCACGAAATAGGTCACCATCGTCTTGAGCAGCTAAATTCTGCCGGCACGTCGCCGAACGTTTTGAGAATCATCGCGCCCTCAACGTCATCGGGTATGGGACTGTCGATATGCGCGAGCGCAACTGCTCCGGCGCTTGCCTCGTTACGGACCAGCGCGTCCGCACGCCGCATCACGGCTGACACGTGTGGACATTCGATGGCGTCTCCCGGAGCCAAGCACCCATTCTCCAGGCGTACGAACGGTAATGCCGTGTAATGAATGAACATCGCCACCCTCCGATTGGGATCGGCTCATCCGTCTTGACTGATGAGAACAAATAGTGAACAATAGGCTGCAAGTCAAGCAGGACGTCTATCGATGAACCGACCGAACGATGCGACATGGCGCGCGCAATCTGGCGCCACATACCGTTATTGCGTCGATCTCATTCCGCCGCCCGACGGCTTTCCTGATGAAGTTGACGAGGAAATCATTGAGTTCGTCGAACGATGCTCCGGCACCTTCGATCTCTGTGGGGAGATCACAGACAGAGATGCGTTCATCCGCTACTGTTTCGAGCAGGCCGCCGACGCGGAGGCCTTTCACGATCGGTTTGCGCGGGCGGCTGAAAAAGCGATCTTGAAGAAGCTCATGTCAATTTATCACCGGACTGATCGCTCCTCTCAGTGACCGGCGCACGACCGCTGGCAGACATTTGAGGACTAGCACCCCAGAACGGTCAGCCATGTGCCGTCACGAGCAGCAAGCACGTCGGCGCAGGTGGCAATCTTTTGGCGCTCAAGGTCGAGGCGCATGAAAGCGAAAGGATGCCGCCGAAGCGGCAAGCCCATGCTCGTATAGTCCTCGACTACTTCGCGAACCTCCGTCACAGTAATACCAACGCCCACAAGCGTGCGGGGATCGTCAGCCATGCCAAGCGGGGTGCAGCAACCATTATAACGTTAGTCAAAGTGACTCAATTTACAAGCTGACTCATGTGACGGAAAAATCCGCCTCCAAACAATTAACGGAGGGGTTATATATGCGACCGATCGTCTCTCTTCTAGCCATCCTCTTGACCACATGGGTAGTCAATGCTGCCCCGTCGAAGCCCAGCGTCGCGGATCAAATCCGTCACCCGCGGGGGGGCAACAGGTGGCCGGCGGCAATTGTACGACCACCTGTCAGTGGATCGTCCGCCAGCAGGTCTGTAACACGCATTGCTACTAAGGCCTGTCCTCAGTTGAGAAGGATGATAGCCGAGACCAGTTGGACGGCTGCGAGAAAATTTCGAGCAAGTTTGTCGTAGCGGGTCGCAATGGCCCGAAAGTGCTTGATTTTATTGAAGAAGCGCTCGATGAGGTTGCGCTCGCGGTAGAGTGCGAAATCGCAATCGCGCTTGGCCTTTCGGTTGGATTTGGGGGGAATTACGGGCGTGATTTCCCGCTCCGCAAGGCTATCGATGAGCGGATCGGCGTCGTAGGCCTTGTCTGCGATCAAGGCTTCCGGATCGGCATTTTCAATCAGGCCCTG
>JASHYD010000673.1 GCA_030043175.1 Xanthobacteraceae bacterium
TTCACGACCAACGCGCAACGATATCCACCAATGAGGCCGCCAAATCGGTTGGGCGAACCTCAGGCATTGCCAAAATTCAAATCGGCGCTCTCAATCAACCCCCCGATCATCCGGGTTTGAGAGCAACGGGAAAAATCCTTTAGCACCAATGTGGTCTTGAAGGACCGTTTTATGTCCAATCAACTGCAGACTAACGCAGACTGCAAAGCTCCCGGACTTCGCGGTCGCTCCCGAGTGACGGTTTTGCCATAAAACGACACAGAGGCAGTTCCACCCCAATGCGGTCGCCGGGCTCGTCCCGGAGACCGGAATTTTTGCCCCCGCAGCAAGAAATCGAGGTGACCGGCAAAGCCGCCCGCCAGCGCCCATCGACGAGCGCACTTTCCACTGTGCGAGGCCGGGCGGTGTGCCATCGCCGCCAAAATGCCAAATCTGCGCAGCAAACTGCGATAGGCTGTTTGACAGCGGCCAGAAAAAATTCATTTAGCGCCGACCGTTTTACGGTCCAATACGGTCCAACACCTTGAAGCTCCTGCCGGTGCGGCTGCAATCCATGCTCACGCCAAATACGTTGAACCGTGCTCGCGTGCACTCCCTGCGCTTTCGCCAGCGTACGCGAGCTCCAGTGCGTTTGACCCTTTGGCTTGGTCTGCAGAGTCGCTTTGATGATCCGTTCCGCCAATCCTGATTGCGGTCTGCGTCCTCGTCCCTCTGCTACCTCCCACAAGCCTTCTGGCCCCTCGGCGACAACCCGCCGTCGCCAAAGGCGGCACGTATGCCGGTTCACGCCGAGTTCATCAGCAATGGCCAAGTCGCTGTACCCTTGGTGCGCCAGCAGCACGATGCGGCAGCGCGTGACTACTTGCTGGGGGGGTGCCGTGCGCACGGACCCACATTTCAAGCAGCTTCTCCTGCGCAGGTTTCAGCTTGAAGATCACCATGCAGCCAGTAAACCACATGGAAATCGATATGTCTAGCTATTTAGGCGCCAGTACACTAGCGACCAGCAACCCAGCAGAGCGACGGTCGCAAACACGCCCAATCCTGCTCCGGCCAACCGCCCACGACACTCGATATAGCCCGGAGCGACGATAAGCACGACGGAAGCAAATATATACGGGGCACTCATCGGACATCTCCGGAAAGAGACGCCGCAGCGCTGTCAATGATGATCCGGCTTTCACGGATCGTCCAGGCTAAGCTGGAATTTTGCAGTGATCGGGTAAACGTCTGCCCTAATGATTGAGCGTGCAATTTTCTTTGATCGACAGTGAGCGATCGTCACAGCGACGGGATGGCATGTCACCGATTGCTGCGGAAATACATATGATCGCGCAGTGCAGGTCACAATGCACCGATCATCGCCAACCGCAGGGAGGTAAGATGCCAAGAGAAATTCGCCTTCGCGCAACTCGGAAATCGCTCCCAGAGATCTGGTTCGTTCTGATCCGACTGAAGCTGGCAAGATGGAGGCTTGCTTTGCGTAGACGACGGCGAGCTAGGTCGTGGCGGGTTATTTCGTAGCGGGTAGAATCCCAAAGAATTCTACCGCTACAGCACCCTATAGACGCTCGCCAGGCCGATGCCTGGCGCCTTGGCGATATTTGTGGCGCCGAAGACCTGCGCCTTCGTCTTGCGCAACTTGGCCGTTTCGAGCGCAGCTACCTCAGCATTCATCTGAATGCGCGGTTCGCGAATGTCGGTCAACGTGGCTTGCACGTCGGCTTTGATCGTGCCCGAGCGCAATCTTAGACACACCCTCAAGCGAGGCGCTGCGCGAAGTGCCACGCCGTCATCAAGGAGACCCCGCAAAGTTTGACGGTACGGGTCATGTCAATTGTCGATGAAGCTCCGGAGAATTCTGCACCGATGCGGATGCTTGAGCTTGCGTAGCGCCTTTGCCTCAATCTGGCGGATCCGTTCCCGGGACACCGAGAACTGCTGGCTGATCTCAGCAAGCGTATGATCGGCGTTCATCCCGATGCCGAAGCGCATACGAACTATGCGCTCCTCGCGCGGGCTGAGCGATGTGAGGGCGCGCGTCGTCGCGTCGCGTAGATCCGATTGGATCGTGGCGTCGATCGGCGATACTGCGTTCTCGTCCTCGATAAAGTCGCCAAGCCGGAAGTCGTCCTCGTCTCCGACCGGCGTTTCGAGCGACAACGGCTCTTTGGCGACCTTGAGCACATGCCGCACCTTTCGGAGCGGCATGTGGAGTTTCTCGGCAATCTCGCCTGGCGTCGGCTCGCGACCGATCTCGTTGAGCAGGCGCCGACTCGTGCGCAGGATCTTGTTGAGTGCATCCACCATGTGCAACGGAATGCGAATGGTGCGCGCCTGATCGACGATCGAACGGCTGACGGCTTGGCGGACCCACCAGGTGGCGTAGGTCCCGAACTTATAGCCCCGCCGGTAGTCGAACTTGTCGACCGCCTTCATCAGGCCAATATTTCCTTCCTGGACCAGGTCGAGGAATTGCAGGCCGCGATTTCTGTATTTTCTTGCTATCGAGATAACCAGGCGCAAATTCGCCTCGACCATTTCCTTCTTTGCCTGGTTGGCTTCGCGCTCGCCCTTTTGCACCACGCGGGCTATTCGTCTAATCTCGCCGATCTCGAGTGCGGTTTCGCTGGCGAGCGCATTGATCTCTGCCCGAATGCTGTTGATGTGCTCCCTTTCCCGCGCGACCATGCTCTTCCAGCCACCGGTGGGGAGCTTCGACATACGAATGACCCAGTGCGGGTCGAGTTCAGAGCCCTTGTAGTTCTCGAGGAAATCCTCGCGAGCGACATCATAACTAGCCGCGAGGCGTATTAGACGGCTCTCACAACTCACGAGACGGCGATTGACGTCGTTCACCTGCTCAACCAGCGCATCGATGCGCGCCTGGTTGAGCCGTAGTGACTTCACCTCGGCGATGATCTCTTCCTTTAACTTCTTGTACTTGCGCTCTTGCACAGGGGAGACCGTCTCGCCGAGCAGCTTGTGGTGGATGTCTCGATCCAGCAACCGGCGTAGACGCCCGTAGCTATCGGCGATTTTATTGAGTGTGGCCAGCGCCGCTGGCTTGAGTTCGGCCTCGATGGCGGCGAGCGACGTCGCATTTTCGATGTCGTCGTCGTCTCTATCGGCGCAATCTGACTCGATCCCGGACAGCGGTGAGGAAGTTAGGATGGGCGGCACCACGACGTCCTGTCTGGCAGTCGGTATTACTTTCGCGCCCGGACCGGCATAGGTTGCCTCAACATCGATGATGTCGCGCAGGAAAATCTTGCCCTCGTTCAGTTCGTCACGCCAAATGACGATTGCCTGGAACGTCAGAGGGCTTTCACATAGGCCGGCAATCACCGCCCAGCGGCCAGCTTCAATGCGTTTGGCGATCGCGACCTCGCCCTCTCGAGAAAGCAAATTGACCGAGCCGATCTCGCGCAAATAGAGTCGGACGGAATCATCGGTGTGATCAGAGGGCGCTGCCGTTACCCCCTTTTTTAGCGTGCACCATCGCGCCTCGACACCCGTGTTGCTCTCGCCTTCACCTGGTAGCTCATCGTCCACGTGAGCCCTCTCCGCTAATTCGACTTGCGACGCCCCGACAATGGCTGTGCCTGCTTCCTTGTCTCGCAGACGCGTCGTCTTGGCGTCTCTCGCCATAATTGTTCCACGCCCCGCGCCGAGCCTCAGCTGGAATGTTGACCAAGGCGCCTCTACCTCGCGGTGGAACTGTCGCCCTAGTAGGGCATCATTGCAATACAAGATTAGCATGGCCCAAAGTGCAACGTCATCGGAAGAGCCCAAAGGGACCTAATGAGTCGAAATCATTGGCCATTCGCGATGGACCTGCGGATAGTGATACATATGCCACGGCGGCTCCACGACTCAACTCAAGCTCCGCTGCGGCGGCACGCAAGACACGCCAAAGGTCGGTTCAACCCGGTCCGGAAATCGTGTCTTCTGATTCGGTCAATTCGCTCTAATCGAACACGAAAGGATGTTTCTTGCAGGTATTCGTTCGCGACAACAACGCCGACCAGGCTCTGCGGGTGCTCAACAAGAAAATGCAGCACGAAGGCGTTTTTCGCGAGATGAAACGTAGAATATCTACGAAAAGTCGTCCGAAAACTCGAACCGGGAAAAAGCTGAAGCAATCCGCCGAGCCCACAAGCTCGCTCGCAAGAAGGCCGAACGCGAGGGACTCATTGGCGTACCGCGCGGCAGGAAGGTGTCGTCGGGCAGAGCAACCGGTCGTGGCCTATTCTCGGTCGCGCACGGAGTTCGGCCTCAACCGTGATGGATCAGCGGCGATGGGCACGAGGATACTTCGGGAGCTGCGTCAGTGGTCTTCACCTCTTATCGCGCAGGCGCCAAATGAAAGCCTTCTGCGTTGATTGCTTCCTCGATCGCATCGCGCGGCAGGTTGTAGGGGGGAGCTTTGTCCGGTGCTATTGTCCCGGTAGCAGTCCAGGGACCGTGCTGGCGCGGCGCTTGCTGACGTCAGGGTCGCCGGCGAAGGCGCGCAGCCGGTCCGTAGTCTCCGATTTGAAAACGTAGATGCGCACGGCGATCTTATCTCACGGTACGTAGATGCAGCGAGTTTGAAGGCTGGCAATTTGTGAATGGACACCAGCGCATTGAGGGTGCGAAACACGAACCTTTCCTCAATCGCTCATTCATCGTTGTCACGGAAAACCGTGACGGCCTCAAGAACGAATCGTCCACCGAGCCTCCAATAGTTCGTGGCTGCGCCGTGCTTAAAGACGTACCCGGCTGGCCGCTTTCCAAGCCAATCCCAGCGTGACCTCATCATATCTGGCGCCGAAGCCACACCGTCAAAATTCCGCGAGGGTCAGTTCGTACGATCCCTTTCGGCCCCGCCGGTAAGCTTTCGCCGCAGCCGCATAGATCAAGTCGCGGTGAGAATCAAAAGCGCGCAGAAGTCCCGACTCAGTGGGCTGCGAACTTGGCTCAAGACGTTTCAGTGCATCTTCATTCACGAAAAATGAAACCTCCATGGTTCCGTCATGGCCCCAAAACCGAACAGCCCGCAATGTCGCATCATAGGAGCGACTTTGGTTCGGAAAGTTTAGCGACATCGTCCATGTGCCCCATCGACACCGCCGTCACTTCCTCGAACCAGATTTCTCTTGTAATGGGAATATATGGGCAGAGCCGCAAGCGGAAGACCGGCTGGTGGGCAGAGTGATAGCCTCTTTGCCTTGTGAACATGTCGTCCCGCAGGCGCTATTTGTCCTAACGATGAATGTGCTGAAGAATCTTACCCCGAATTTCAGCGTCATCTTGCGCGACATTTAAAATCGATGTGTACTCCTCGACAGGGAGACCCTGTTCGGTCACGGCCTTTGTAAGCTCATTGTTGGCCTCCTCCACAATACGCTCCTTGTCAGCGGGTGCTTCCGTTTCGGCGATGCGCTGCCGGTAGTCCTGTTGGAGACCTGCCACGCGTTCGAGCGCGGCCGCTACTGCACGAAGCTTTTGATCCGACAAGTCCGGAGCGGAGGTAGAAGGACCAGGCGGAGGGGATTGGGCCAGAACATTCACCGTAGGAATGGAGAGGCAACATCCCGCAGTCAGAATAGCAGCGGCAACTGATCGGGGAAACAAGCGCATTTCTTTCTCCTCACGCCCGAACCGGTCGCTTGAGACGGCTTATTCTAACCGATCCGGAATAAACATCGGCTGTCAAAGGGGTTCCGGTCCTCGGACGGCTTGGCACATAATGACTTCATGCCCGGGCTGCATTGGCAGCGACAATTGTGGCTTGTTGATGTAAACGCCTTGCGGCGTCGGAGCCACGCGCATGCACCAGAAAGCCAGGTCATGGCGAACCACAGGTTTCGAGCCGACCAGAGGGTAAAGCTTCCCGGTCGGCACAGCGGCAGCCCCGTGGTAACCAGATAGTTGCCCGAGCGGGGTGCCCGTAGAGCGCTGAGCGACGCTTAACCTGAGCTGAGACCGGGCGAAAGAATGCGCAAAGTATGCGTGGCGCGAAGTCGATGCTTCCTACCCCTATACTGATTTAGCTCGACCTGCGGCGCGGGGCTACCCAGCTCTCTTCCGTTGCGAAGCTCCCGCTAACTTCACACCAAGCGCACGCGCCTTCTGTCGCGTTGCGGTTTCCGTACGCTTGAGCTTGCGGGCGACCACACTCGTCTTCGTTTTCTCGCGTATAAGCGTCTTCAGCAGGCGGATGTCTTCCTTTGTCCAAGGTCGCGGCTTCTTCGCCATCACTCTTTCCTTCTCGATACCCGAGTCCGAAGGCTCATTTCGTTCGGCGCCGGCGCCTCCCCAGCCGCGTCGGCGTACGCGGCCGGTCAATTAGCAGGCCCGGACGGCGACTTTAACCATTGCTTGATGATTGGGAGCGCTGTGTACATTCCCGTACGCTCCTCGTCCGGCATCTTATCGAGTTCGATGACGATCGTGAGCATCTGTTTGGGTGTAATGTCCATCAACTCATCGCCTCCCAGCTCATGAATTTGCCGGACTCGCCTAACGAACGCCTTGACCACGCTATCGCTCAAACCACGCAGTATTCGGTCATATTCTTCCTCGTAGATGAAACTCGCCATCAACTACTCCAGTTTCTCGTAGACACCCCGCGCTCGACCTGGTCGTGCCGCTTCATTTTTGTGCGCTTCGCCAGCGCCTCCTCAATTAAGTGCCTGACAGCCCGGTTGGGGTCAAATATCGCCCCCCTCTTGAACCTCTCAGCGGTGCGAGCGAGCCGGTAAGCAAGCGCCATTGACGAGCCGGGCGGGTGATAGCCACCCCATTGGTCGATCACGCCACCTTTCTCGTCTACAGGGTCCCGACCTTCCGACAGATCGTAATCGCTATCTTCCGACCAGCCGCAGTTCGCGCAGCCACAGGGCCCATGCATCATGCCGACGCGAACGTCCACGGAATCACGATCGCACGGCTCGTTGCATTTAGGACAGTTCATCTTTCCCGCCTACGCTTCATTTCGTACGGCCGCGCTTGGGGATTGCTCGCCCACTGGCGGCGACGACTGGCGCTC
>JASHYD010000674.1 GCA_030043175.1 Xanthobacteraceae bacterium
TCCTGCGCAGGTTTCAGCTTGAAGATCACCATGCAGCCAGTAAACCACATGGAAATCGATATGTCTAGCTATTTCGGCGCCAGTACACTAGCGTTTACCAGCGGTGAAGTGCATTAATTGGCGATTGGCCATTTAATCTTACTACGATTTATGTTGGACTCCTTCACGGTGTAATGGTCGGGGGTGCCCCTGCACGAGAATTGTTTGGAGCGATCATGGCGCGTGCATGTCTTTCCATTCGTGTTGACCTCGCGAGCGGACTGCGGATTGGGCCAGGAAAGATCTCGTTGTTAGAGAGCATCCGCTCGACAGGTTCTATTTCGGCGGCCGCGCGCTCGCTCGAAATGTCTTATCGCCGGGCGTGGCTCCTGGTCGAAGAGATCAACAACGGTTTACATGAACCGGCCGTCACAGCGGAATCAGGTGGTCGTCACGGCGGAGGAGCGGTTGTCACGGCAGTCGGTGAGCGCGTCATCGATCTCTATCATTCCATCGAATCGCAGGCGAGATCAGGCGCCGACAACGAATTCCGCGCACTTGGGGCGCTGGCTCGACGCGAACGAGCGCGAGCATGACCAGCGGTTGCTGATCCATTTGGTTGAGAGCGATTGGGATGGAGTCTTGCGCAGAGGGGGCGACCTCCTCAGGGCTCCGCGATCCAAATTTGTAAGGCTCCGGGGTCAATGGCGACGCGGCACGTGTCAGAAACGGTTTGGAAGTCTGGATCCGCCCTCACATCGAACCTTGCGTCTCCTAGCTGAATGGTAACGATTCGCTGACCGTCGCGGACCTGACCGACACGCAGAATTTTTGTCGGATAAGGCGCATCCTGCGCGAACCGTATCCTCTCGGGCCGCACGGACCAGCCTATCCGAGTCGGATATGGAAGTGCAGGCCCTGACACGCGAAGTCGAACACCGCCGCCGATCTCGATGAGATCGGGCGCAATCGCTCGGCCGTAACCGACATATGCGGCTCCGAGGAGCCGCGCCACGGCTTCATTGGCCGGCCTGAGGAATACCGCTTCAATCGGACCGGTCTGCAGCACGCGGCCGGCGTCGAGCAGAAGAAACTCGTCGGCGAGAAGAAACGCTTCCGCGGAGTCATGGGTGACGAGGATCATCGTCGCACTGAATTCCTGCTGCAGCTCCACGAATTCCTGGCGCAGACGGGCGCGCAGAGGCGCGTCAAGCGCCGAGAAGGGCTCATCAAGCAATAATAGGCCCGCGCGCCTCGAAAGCGCCCGCGCAAGAGCGACGCGCTGTTGCTGGCCCAGTGACAATTCGTTCGGATAGCGGCGCTCGAGTCCGTCGAGGTCGAGCCTCGCAATCCAATGACGCGCCAGTTTCGGATCGGCACCGACCGAAAACATAATCTGCCGATCAGCGGGTAAATGCGGGAACAGGCCATAGTTTTGCGGCACATAGGAAATGTCGCGGGATTCTGGGGAATGTTTTGAGAGCTCGGAGCCGTTCAAGCGGAGAACTGCCGTTTCAGATCGGTCAAGTCCAGCAATCAGTCGCAGTGTCATTGATTTTCCAGATCCGGATGCTCCGAGAATGGCCAGGCGTCGAGCGCAGGTGCGCCAGGCAACATCCAGTTCGAACCCTGCCAGCACACGATGAAAGGCGATTTCAAGCGGCAGCCCTCGCTCCTTGCACGTCGTTTCGTCAGGTGAGCCGGCGCCAGAACCCCGGCTGGTCGAGAACCGCACACTCTGAATTGACCGTGTTTTGGATGCGGATGCGCCGAGGTGCTGGCTCACGAGCATCACAGCGATCGCGGCGAACAGTGTTGGCACCAGCACGGGAACCATGGCGGGCAAGCCTTCGCTGCCGAATGCGACATAGGTGTATACCGGCAACGAATAAGGATGGTAGGCAACCATGACGGTTGCCCCGAATTCCCCAAACGCACGTAGCCAAGCGAGCAGCATTCCGGCCGCGGTTGCTCGCCAAGCTAGCGGCAAGCTGACGCGCATGAAGACGGCCAAGGGCCGATGCCCAAGCGTCGCGGCAACGTCCTCCAGCGCGGGATCGATGGCACCGAAAGCGGACCTGGCTGCAATGATCAGGAAAGGCGCCGCGACGAATGCTTCGGCCAGGACGATGCCGCTGAAAGAGTCTGTCAACGCGCCATTTGTTAGTCGGCCGACCGGACTGGAGTAGCCGAGGAGAAACAATAGTAGAACGCCGCTGGCGAGCGGTGGCAGTGCGAGCGGCAACTGCACCAGGAAACCCAGCACTGCCATAGCGCGGCCCGATCGTCGGGCCAACAAGTAACCAAGCGGTATGCCGCCGGCTGCGACCAATGTTGTGGCAAGGGTCGCACTGGCTAAGGACACCGCGCACGCGCTAGCAAGCCCGGCAAGATCGGCCGAGTGCCAGTCCGCGATGCCCAGCTGCGCCACGCCTGCCGCGAAAGGAGCGAGCAAGTAGAGTGCCAATAGCCCAGAGAGACCGACGAGTGGCGCGGGTGGCCGCCTCACTTTGAGACGTCAATCTCGCTTCGGATTTGTGCAGGGATTTTGCCTGGATCGCCGCCAACCGAAGGTTTCACAGTGTCAAGCCCGTGTTCTTGCACTGCAGCGCGTCCTTGCGGACCCAGCAGGAAGTCCACAAACTTGATTGCTGCGACCGGATGCGCAGCATCGCGCAACACCGTCATGGTATATCTCGCGCTTAAGGCGACCTCGGCTGGCAGTGCTATGGCCGGTATTTTCAGATCGGCCGTCTCGGTCGAATAGAAAAATCCAACGTCGATCAGGCCCGACTGAAGGCGTCCGACCAGGTTTTCCTCTGGCCGAACCTGCTCGGGGTTGTCCGGCGCGCCCAGGACTTTTTGAGCGAGACCTGGCAGCTTGTAGATCTGTTCAGCACGGTCGAGCAACTGTACGGTCAGCGCACCTTTCGGATCGAGCTTGGGATCAGTACGGCCAATCTTGATGCCCGGTTCCTGCAGTACTTCATACCAAGGCTTATTTTTTAGCTCGCTAGCAAACCGACTCGACGGGCTATATCCGATAACAAGAGGGGACTGCGCGAAATTGATATACCAACTCACCCAATCCCCATTCGCTGCACCGGTCAAATCATCGTTCACTCTTGGGTTGGCACTGATGAATACGTCTCCACGACGGAGTCGGCCTTTGATCTGGTTGGCCAAACCATTTGATCCGCCGGCAAATCCCTGGAACTGGTCGCCTGTGCTTTTGTCGAACGCAGGACCAACTCCGCGCTCCATCAGATTCACGAGAGAGCCCGCATAAAGGACAACAACCGTCTCAGCGGAGGCGAGGCTAGGTATGGAGATCGCAAGGAGACCTGCGCCCAGCAGCGGAACTGCAAATCGAAACATGGAACATCTCCTCATTGCCAAATAATAGCGCCAAGCGCCTCGGTGATCTTCGCGTTCCGATCGCGCCTGAGTGACCCTCCTGGACTGCCTATATTCCCCTCAAAGCCGTTCCTGACCCCGTGGCGGCACACGCAGCAGCAGGTAACAACTGCGGGCCTGTCTTTGGGATGTGCTATCCTGGAGAAATGCGGGGAGGACCAGCACCGGCTTGGGCCCGCGGCCGTCCCCACACTATGACGCAGGCCAAGCTTCGCAGACGACAATGGCCAAGCATGACACCAAGGTAGGGAACGCTTGGGGCGGCCCGCGCCCAAGCGTTCCTGCCTCGCCTGATCTTACTGCACCGTCTTGGCCAGATCGGCGAAATTGCCGACGCCGCCATGGCCGCCCGCCATGCGGTCCATCTGGATGCCCATCTTCTGGATACCCTTCACCAGCGCGGTCGTGCCGGGATTGGCCGGCGGAATCTGCGGTGCCGGGCTCCAGATGTCGGTCACGAAGCCGAGCTTCGCGTCCGGGATGTAGGGGATGAT
>JASHYD010000056.1 GCA_030043175.1 Xanthobacteraceae bacterium
GGCAGCCGACTCGAACCTGGTCGCTGCGGCCGGCGTACTGGATCTCACCACCCGCAATCTGGAGCGCCTCAAGAAGCTCTATGAGACGCGCGCGGTTTCGCAGCACGATCTGGAGCAGGCGGTTTCCGACCAGCAGACCGCAGAAGGTAACCTGCGGGCTGCGCGCGATGCCGTGCGCATCTTCGGCAAGACCGAGGTCGAGGTCGACAAGATCGTGACCGATCGCATGGCCGATCCGCGACTGGTCGTGCCGAGCCCGATTGCGGGCCGCGTTACCGCCCGCAACGCTGCGCCCGGCCTCCTCGTTCAGCCCGGCAACCCGCCAGCGCCGTACTCGGTTGCTGACATTTCAACCATGTGGATGCTCGCCAACGTTGCCGAGAGCGACGTTCCGCTGATCCATCTGGGTCAGGAGGTGAAGGTCTCGGTCCTGGCTTATCCGGGCAAGGTGTTCGAAGGGCATATCACCACGATGGACTCGATGGTTGACCCGAACACCCATCGGATGCTTGTGCGTTCGACCATCGACGATCCCAATCACGAGCTGCGCTCGAATATGTTCGCGACGTTCACCATCCGCACCGGCGACCCGGAGCGTTCGCTCGCGGTCCCGCTCGACGGCGTCGTGCGTGAAGGTGACGGCACGATGACGGTTTGGGTCACCAGCGATCGGCGGCGCTTCACGCAGCGCACCGTCAAGATCGGCATGCAAAGAGACGGCTATCGCCAGATCCTTGAAGGCGTCCAGCGGGGCGAACTGGTCGCCACCGACGGGGCGGTGTTCCTGAGCAATATGCTGGTCATTGGGCAGGCCGGCGGGTAAGCGCCCCGGTTTTACTTGAGCTGACACGATCGAACCAGCAGCACGCTTCCCGCGCGCCAATCAATAAGACCAGGGGCCAATCAGTGCTAAAGGCAATCATCACGGCGAGCTTGACCCGCCGCCCAATCGTGCTGTTGGGACTGTTCGTGTTCTTCGCCGGCGGCCTGATCGCGTTTACCCGACTGAACATTGAGGCTTATCCCAATCCCGCACCGGTGATCCTTGAGATCACCGCCCAGGCTCCCGGCCTGTCTGCCGAGGAGATGGAGCGCTACTACACGATTCCGATGGAGGTCGGCCTCTATCCGACCCCAGGCATCGACAACATTAGGTCGACCTCGTTCTATGGTCTGTCGTTCGTCCGGGTCACCTTCAAATACGGCATCGACTACTATTTCGCCTATACGCAGACGGGCCTGAGCCTGCAGCAGAACGTCACGCTGCCTGGAAATCAGGTTCCGCAGATCCAGATGTCGAGCACGGTCGGCGAGATTTATCGCTATCAGGTGGTCGGCCCGCCGCATTTCGGGCTGACCAACCTGCGTACCATTCAAACCTGGATTGCCACGCGCCGGCTATTCGCAGTGCCGGGCGTCGTTCAAATCAATCCCTGGGGCGGACCAACCAAGCAATACGACGTGGAGGTCGATCTTCACAAGCTCGACGCCTATAGCATCACCATTCCGCAGATCGTCGCCGCGCTGAACAACGCCAACATCAACGTCGGCGGGCGCGAGATCACGATCGGCCAGCAGTCCGTCAACATTCGCGGCATCGGCCTGCTGGACGGCGGCGGCGATGATGATCTGACCAAGGGCTTTCGGACCCAAGACATCGAAAAGGTGGTGCTGGCCCAGTACAACGGCGTCCCCGTGCAGGTAAAGGACGTCGCCAAGGTCTCGGTTGGCTACGTTCCCCGGCTCGGCATTGCCGGAAAGGACCATGAGGATGACGTTGTTCTTTCCATCGTCGTCATGAACCGCACGATGCACACCAACGAGGTATTGCCGCGAGTCAAGGCTGAGGTCGAAAAAATAAATACCGACGGGACACTGCCGCCCGGCGTCAAGCTCGTCCCCTATTACGATCGAGCCGGCCTCGTCGAGGTCACCACCCACACAGTGCTACACAATCTTGTTTTCGGCTGTCTGCTGGTGTTTTTCATCCAATGGATATTCCTCGGCGACTTGCGCAGCGCCGTTATTGTTGCCACGAATATTCCGTTCGCGCTGTCTTTTGCGGTCATCATGCTGGTGCTGACCGGCCAGGACGCAAACCTGCTGTCGGTCGGCGCGGTCGACTTCGGCATCATCGTCGATTCCGCCGTTATCATGGTGGAGAACATATTCCGCAATTTCCAGGCGCGACCGGAGCAGAGGGTTGTGGCGCTCCAGCAGCTGTCCGAGGAGCACTGGGGCGAGGACCCGACGCGGGAGCGGCCGGGCTTCATCAGCGTTTGGACGGATCGGCTGCGGTTGATCCTCCTCAGCGCCTTGCAGGTCGATAACGCAATCTTTTTTTCCGCCGCAATCACGGTCGCCGCCTTCGTGCCCCTGTTCACCATGCAGGGTGTCGAGGGCCAGATCTTCCGCCCGATGGCGCAGACCTATGGCTATGCGCTCGCCGGCGCCCTGTTCGCGACGTTCACGATCACGCCGGCTCTTTCGTCAGTGCTGCTTCCACAGCACGTCCACGAAGTTGAGACGATCCTGGTGCGCGTGCTGCGCTTCATTTATGAGCCGGTGCTGCGCTGGTCGCTCGACCACCGCAAGACGATGGCCATGATCGGTCTCCTATTCCTCGGCGTGATCGGCCTCATCGCGACGCGGCTCGGCAGCGAGTTCCTGCCGCATCTGGAAGAAGGCAACCTTTGGATCCGGGTTCAGCTGCCGCCTTCGACCGGGCTGGTGTCAGGAACGCCTGCAACCAAGAAATTGCGCGAGATCCTGCTTCGCCATCCACAAGTCGTCACCGCGATCTCCCAGCACGGCCGGCCCGACGACGGCAGCGATGCTTCACCGTTCTCCAATGTCGAGCTGTTTGCGCCGCTCAAGCCGTACGACCAGTGGCCGGCGGGTCGCACCAAGGAGAAGCTGATCGAGGAGTTGAACAAGGAGTTCACCGACGAAGTGCCCGGCGCCACGTACAACTTTTCGCAATACATCCAGGACAATCTCGAAGAGGCGCTTTCCGGCGTAAAGGGCGCGAATTCGGTGAAGATCCTCGGCCGAAATCTCGCCATTCAAGAGCAGTTGGCGAGCCAGATAGCGCACGAGATGCAACAGGTCCATGGCATCACCGACCTTGGCATCTTCCACGTGCTCGGACAGCCGAACCTCAACATCAAGGTCGACCGCGACAAGGCGGCTCGCTACGGCCTCAACACCGGCGACGTGAACACCACCATCCAGGCCGCCCTCGGCGGCACGGTGGCGACCACCTTGCTGGAGGGCGACCGCCAGTTCAACGTCACGGTTCGCCTGCCGCAAGAATATCGCGACAGCCTCGAAGCGGTGGGCGATATCAAAGTCGCCGGAGGCACCGGCGGCAACGCCTACATTCCGCTGCGCGAGCTTGCCGACATCACGCTCGATACCGGCGCATCCTACATCTATCACGAAAGCAGCTCGCGCTATCTTCCGATCAAGTTTAGCGTTCGTGGTCGCGACCTCGGCGGCGCAGTCGCCGAGGCGCAGGCGCGGATCGCCAAGAACGTAAAATTGCCGGACGGCTACAGGCTCGTGTGGGCGGGAGAGTTCGAAGATCTACAGAGGGCCCAGGAAAGACTTGCGATCATCGTTCCAATCAGCCTCGTTCTCATCCTGGTGCTGCTCTATGGCCTGTTCAATTCGCTGCGCGACAGCCTGTTGGCACTCGCCGGCATTCCGTTCGCAGTCGCCGGCGGCATCGTTGCACTCTACGTCACCGATCTCGATTTTTCGGTATCGGCGGCGATCGGGTTCGTGTCGCTGTTTGGGGTCTCCGTCATGGACGGCATCCTGATGATCATCTACTATAATCAGGTCCATGCCACCGGCATGAACGCCGTCGATGCGATGTTCCACGCCGCCACGCAGCGGATGCGGCCGATGCTGATGACCGCGATGTCGGCCTGCATCGGACTGTTCCCGGCGGCGATCTCCACCGCCATCGGCAGCCAGGTGCAGCGGCCACTTGCGACGGTCGTGGTCGGCGGACTTTTGATCGGACCGATCATGCTGCTGGTCGTGGTACCGGCGCTGCGCATGATGTTCCTGCGCGAGAGCGGTCCCGAGGCAACACATCACGCTGGCTCGGAAGGCCTGGCGCCGGCCGAGTGAGGCTGGCTGGATTATCAGAAGGAGGCGCGATGCTGACCTTCCTGAAGGGCGAGAAAACGATCGATTACCTGCGCTGGATCGCGGCCTTCGTCGCCGTTGTGCTGACTTACGGCGCCGCCGCCTGGATGGTGCTGCGGCCGGCGGGTTGGCAACTCGACGCTCCGCTGGTCGAAATCAACCTTCGCGACGTGCCGCAGCTCCCCGCCATCCCGCCGAATGATCGCGCGTCGGAGCCGGCCATTGCGGCGGATCCCACCGGAGGCAATGCCCAAGGGACAGTGTCCGACTCTGCCGATACTGCTCCGCGCGTCGCCGGCGCCCCTGCAAGCCGCGCCGACGCGGGGAGGGATGCCGATACCGACGCCAGGGACGACTCTCCTGATGGGCCCAAGACGGCGGCGTTGGATAAGGCTGAAAATCCCTCCATCACCCAACCGCGGTCGTCTCCTGACACCGCAGCCAAAGCGTCACCCAAGATGGAAGCACCAGCGGCCGACAGCGGCGGGGGTGGTCGGCCTACCACCATTCCGCCTCGGGTCGTTACGCCGGACACCAGCGCCACGGCGAGCATCGGCCGCGCGCCCATCGATACCAGCATTACAGTGAACCAGGGGAGGAGCCTGCTCCGCACTGCCAACGGGCGTTCACAGTTGAACGTCTTGCCGCTCCCTCAGTTGAAGCTCACGCCGCCACTTGCGACACTCAAGGACCGCAACGAACCCTTTGCCAAAAAGCCGCCCCCCGTTGCGGGATTGACGTTACAGGCCATCGCACCGACCGCCAACCATGGCCATGCAGACCTTGCGCAGAAGCCGGCGATGGGCGACGACGGCGGGCTTGCGCGCAATGCAATCGGAGTCGTCATCGCACGTCACACCGTCATGCCGCAAGCGGGCGCGCCCCTGGGCATTCACCCGCTATCTGGCGCGATGTCGATTGCTATGCATCCAGCTGGCGAGCATGGACCGGCCACGACGGCGACGGGCGTGCCGCTCGCAGCCAATAACGCAAAGCCGAGCGATGCCACCGCCGCTCCCAACCAATGGCGGCCGGGTCACGCCGGTCCAATCGCATCGATAGGCGGTCCAGCCGTCAATGGAACGGGCATGAGTCGGCCCGCGTCCAGCACCGGAGCGGTCGGTGCCGCGAAAGCTCCTACCGGCGGGCTCAATGGCTCCAGCTTCCGAACAAAATACCCTTAATTCCGCCACGGCATCTGCCGGCATTGCTGGTTATTGACACTTTTTGTTGCTGCACGTCTCTGAGCGGATCGAACTCACTCATTTGCAGTTGCGGTGCGGCCAGATCGATCCCGCTCAATTGGGTATCGATTACGTGGCCAGCCCACCGTGACAGTGTCGACAAGGCAGCACACATCGGCGCCACCGGTAGAAACTGGCTGTCATTTATCACAGAGCCCACAAGTGCTTTTCACAGTTTACCTGTTTCAGTTATCCGGCAGAAATACGCCGGGACCTGAGCATGCCGTCGTTTTCCGCAACAGGCAAGACTCGCACAAATGAGCTATGACTCATGGCCGAAGCTCGAAAGAAAATTCTCTGCATCGAGGATGACCGTGAAACGATCGCGTTGCTGGCGGAGGAGCTCGCCGCCCGCGACTTCCATGTGATCACGGCTTATGATGGCCACGAGGGTTTTGTATCGATTCTCAGGAACATGCCAGATCTTATTCTGTGCGACATCAACCTCCCGCTGATGTCGGGATTCGAGGTGTTGGAGCACTTGAACGCGTTGACGCCTCGCCTCGGCCATATACCATTCCTGTTTCTCACCGCGCTTGCAGATCGTGAAAGCGA
Source organism: Xanthobacteraceae bacterium (assembly GCA_030043175.1). The sequence goes on from JASHYD010000056.1 coordinate 5,961, forward strand.
ATTGCGGGGTCGCCGTCTCGGTGCGGACGACTACGTCACCAAGCCCATCGATTTCGATATCCTGGAAACAATCATTAAGGCGCGCCTCGCCGGCATTGCGCGCAATGAAAGTTGGCCAAAGCTGGTCATGCTCAACGAGCGCGAGATCGAGGTGTTGACATGGGTCGCACGCGGCAAGACATCAGGGCAGATAGCGCAGACGCTTAGGCTGACGAAGCGAACGATTGATTTTCATCTCGACAATGCTCGCATGAAGCTGGGCGCGGCGACGCGCACCGAGGCCGCCATCAAGGCCGCGATCGGCAAGCTGATCGAGCCTTAAAGCATGGTTTTTCAAACCAATCCAATATCCTACGACGGCACCGGCGCGGGGTGGTGGATTTTGCTGATGGAGGCATCGCCTCAGCATCCCAGTGCCATGGGCTAGCAAATCACAAATCTCGACGCCCACAAACGTGCCAGGCCGCGATTGGCTTGCATCAACCCGAGATTTGATTCCTGTCCCTTTACCGATGAGGAGCGAAAAGCCCGTCAACGGCTCAACGGTCGTGGTGACCTTCGTCTCCTTGTTGGCGAGTGCGCCCGTTCCAAACTAGCCTGGTCAATCCTGGACCACAAAGAAGACGCTGACGGCACTTCGGACCCCAGCCTTTGAAGTTCTTTCATTGGCACCACCTGTATCCGGTACCAGTAAAGTTCAGGGGGCAACTGAAGCTACAGCAATCCTGAGCATAAATGCAAACGGCACCTCGAGGTCGGCACGTCTGTTGTCGTTGTCTCAGGGATAATTGGGGGCTTCGTTCTGCGTGACTTACTGAGGGATTTGCGAGGCGGACCGAGGTGGAACTTTCTCCAGGCATCGCCCCGCTGCTAACCAACAGAGCTACAACGAGGGTTGCGGTTCTGTTCATTCAACGCTCCATTTCGAGGTCGTATCGCCCACATGATCGGCCAACGCGGTCAGAAGTGAACGAGTTCCGCCCCAAGGGGCCGCCTCTCCTCGACCCCGGATCGTCGAGCACAACCGTGATTGGAGAGCAGCCGATAAAGGAGGCTGCGATGTCGCCATTCCTGCCGCCCTGCGACAGGCGATAATAGGTAATTTCTTGAAACCGCGAGTCGCTCCTGATAGCGAGATTGAAGATATCGTGTCCCTAGCAGTTCTCGACATGACCACAACGCGATATCAATCGGGGGAACGACGACAGCGGCCGGATTTTAAAGAACGGGGAGGGCTCGGTGCGTGCGGTGCTCTACGGCGCCGGTCACCTCATCCTCACCACGCCGCTCAAAGGCTGCACCGCCCTGAAGGGTTGGGCGACGCGGATCGCCAAGCGGGCTGGGCTGAAGAAAGCCGGCGGTGACGCTGGCCCGCAACTCGCTGTCATCATGCATCGGTGCTCGTAACCGGCGCAGAAGGACCTTCTCGAAACTGAATCGAGCCGGCGCAGCATTCTGCGTGGCTTTGGCTTGAAGGTCGGCAAGACGACCCCGGTGGGGTTCGCGGGGCGTATCAGAGAACTCGTTGGAGGACATCCAAGTGGTCAGGAACCAGCCTTCCCGAAGCGAGGTCCCGACGCCGGGACGATAAATCTTGTCAGGCGCAAAAATGGCGGATGGCACAGACCACACGCAACGTTAGATTGGCCGACCTATCCTCTTCAAACCCCATCACGTGGCGGTTTCGCGCCGACCCCGAACAGAATCAGTACGTGAGGAACTTAAAAACCCTGGCCACCTGGTGGAAAGGAGTCCTCGCTGCACGTGAGTACTTGACAACCCACGGCCCGTTACACAAGCTAGGTGCCGAGTTCGAGATGGGAACGCACAATCGCCCGATAATTGTCTTGTTCATTTCTTTCATCGCGATTCTTACAGCCGCCGCAAACGACAAAGAGCCAACCGATCGCGGTAACGCTGATGCCGGCCGTGAGTTGGCTCTAGAAGCGTGTACCGGTTGTCACGTTGTCTCAGATGCCCAGCGGTTTTCGCCACTTCTGAAAGGTGCACCGAGCTTTCGGGAAATCGCCAACCGGCCGAACGTCTCTGCCGCATCGTTGCGCCGTACGATCGCCGCGCTGCCGCAAGTGCCGCGGAACGGCCGCATGGCGAACCCGCTGCTTACCGACCACCAACTCGTCGATGTCGCCGCTTATATCATGACCTTGCGGGAGGATCGCACAAAACAACCTTGACCAATAGCGCCAGCTCCAGGCGCCCCAGCGCGAGGCCGCGTATTCGCCCGCTACTTCGGCGTCGGTGACTGACTGGCTCCTGGGGCCGCAGCGCTTGTATCATGATGGACCAGCACGTTGATGCCCATGGCGCCAACGATTAAAAGCGCAATCCCGACGCTGGCGATCCACATCATACGCATTTCGCGCTTGTCGTCATTATTGTCCGGCATGGCACACGCCTTGTCTTGATGCGTGGGCGACATGATTGCTGAACGGGCGCGGGCTGTGAACTGTGACAATTACAGGCGATCCTGGACCGGTCCGCGGTCCACGCTGTGAGCGATAACCGAGTAGACCGAAGCTCAACGACATCGGCTCTTTAAACGGCCGCTGTCCAAGCTGCCCGCCGATTGCGCACGCAGTTTTGACGAATCCAAGAAATGGCAAATCGGGCCTGCAACAACTAGCGCATGTTTCCCCTAACGCCACAATTGAGCGACGCAAAGTGCCTGATTTTCCTTGAGTCGAGGCTTGATTTTCTCAAAAACGTAGGGACAGACATTTTTATGTTTTTATTTTATTTGTGATTGCCATTTGCTGATTCTCATGTTGGTTTTGACAGGGACAGGTTTCGGAGGAGACCATGTTCCTGCGAGTGGTCCGCGCGGCGGGCGGCAAGGGCATCAAGCACGAATACGTGCGGGTGGTCGAAGCCTATTGGCAGCGCGGCAAGACGCGC
>JASHYD010000675.1 GCA_030043175.1 Xanthobacteraceae bacterium
CTTTCGCAAATACGTGCCGGGCTGCGAGGAACTGGAACTCGTCACCACCGCCCCCGTTATGGGCGTGCGCGACAGCTGCCGCATCGTGGGCGAATTCGAACTCACCATCGAGGACTTCAAGTCCGCCCGCCAGTTTCCGGATCAGGTGGCCGTCTACAACCGCCCGACCGACGTGCACCCAACCGACACTTCTGACAAGGAATATCAGCGTTTCCTGCGCGAGTTCGAGGGCTTCCACGGCCTTGGCGAGGGCGATTGCCTCGGCATCCCCTATGGCATCTTGGTACCCAAGGGCTGGACCAATCTGTGGGTGGCGGGGCGCTGCCATTCGAGCGACACCAGGGTGCACGGTTCGATCCGCGCCCAATCGGCTGCCTATATGATGGGCCAGGCCGCAGCGACCGCAGCCGTGCAGTCGATCCGGACCGGCGAACCGGCTTGCGATCTCGACACCGAGCAGCTCGTCGTCGCCTTGCGCGCCGCCGGCGCCTATCTGCCGCAGCGAGAATTGAGCAGGACGATGACACGGTGAGGGCCGACCATCACGCCGTCCCGATCGAGCTGACAGCGGTCATCGTGGCCGTCACCGCGGACGAGCCGCGCGTGCTTGCGATCCATGACGCCGACCACAACGCCGACGCGCTGCCCACCGGCCCGTTCGAGTCGGGCCATCGGACGCTGCAAATCGGCATACGATCTTGGGTCGAGCGCCAGACCCATCATCCGCTTGGATATATCGAGCAGCTTTACACCTTCGCGGACCGCGATCGGACCCGCGATGGCGTCGGCGGGCGGCTGGTTTCGATCAGCTATCTCGGGCTGACCCGGGAAGGGCACGCGGCCGGCGAGCGCGACCCGCGCTGGCAGAGCTGGTACCGGTTCTTTCCGTGGGAGGATTGGCGTTCCGGACCGCCGGTTGCCGTCGGGCGGACCATCGCATCCCGTCTGCGCGCATGGGCGAAGGACGCCGAGAATGGCACGACACGACGCGAGCGCAACAACCGCATCGAGATTGCGTTTGGCTTGTCGGGCCACCCCTGGAACGAGGAACTCACGCTGCAGCGCTACGAGCTCATCTACGAGGCCGCGCTGGTTGCGGAGGCAAAGCGCGGCGGACAGGTCATCGACCCGCTGCCGGGGGTGCCGATGATGCATGACCATCGCCGCATCCTGGCGACCGGCATCGCCCGGCTGCGCGCGAAGATCAAATACCGCCCCGTCGTGTTCGAGTTGATGCCCGAGAGCTTCACGTTGCTTGCGCTTCAGCGCAGCGTCGAGGCCCTCGCGGGACAGCGGCTCCACAAGCAGAATTTCCGCAGGCTGATCGATCAGCAGGGCTTGGTCGAGGATACCGGCGAGGTGGCGTTGCCGACGGGCGGCCGTCCGGCCAAGCTGGTCAGGTTCCGTCGCGAGGTGCTGCTTGAGCGAGCGGTCGCCGGGACCAAGCTGCCCCTGTCCCGTCCGGTGTGAGCGGGCCGGCTCCGCGCGACCGCCGCGCCGCGCGCGTCCGCCCGCTCTTCCCCCACCTGTGCTTTCCCGCCGGCGCAAGGCGGACGGGTCGCCCGCCAGCGCTTGCGGGCGACACGATCGCAGGCTTGACACCGCGAAGTTCTACTCGCATCTAGCATAAGGTGGCCACGTTGGGGCACGGACGCGTCATAGTAATGCTCTAAGTGAGCACAAAGAGGTGCAGCATGCTGCAAGCAACATCTATGGCCGACGCGCTGGCGCGCACGGCGCCGCTTTATGAGCGCGTGAAGACGATCATCCCGCCGGTCGAGTGGCCGTTCTTCGCCCACGATATCGACGCAATTCTCGCCCTCAAGCGCACTCGTAACGCGGTCATCCTCGCCCATAACTACCAGACTCCGGAGATTTTCCATTGTGTCGCAGATCTCGTCGGCGACAGCCTCGCCCTGGCGCGTGAGGCAACGCGCGTTGACGCCGATGTCGTTGTGCTTGCCGGCGTACACTTCATGGCCGAGACGGCGAAATTGCTCAATCCCGGCAAGACCGTGCTGATTCCCGACACCGCAGCGGGCTGCTCGCTAGCCTCCTCGATCACCCCCGCCGATGTGCGGCTCTTGCGCCAGCGCTATCCCGGTGTGCCGGTCGTGACTTACGTTAACACGTCGGCCGCCGTGAAGGCGGAGTCTGACATCTGCTGCACCTCAGGCAATGCGAAGAAGATCGTCGAATCGCTTGGGGCCGATCGGGTGATCATGCTTCCCGACGAATTTCTGGCGCAGAATGTCGCCGCGGAAACGACAGTAGAGATTATTGCATGGGCCGGACATTGCGAGGTCCATGAGCGCTTCACCGCCACGGAAATCCGCCTGCTGCGCGAGCAATACCCCGGCCTTGTCGTGCTCGCGCATCCGGAGTGCCCGCCGGAAGTCGTGGCCGAGGCCGATTTCGCCGGATCAACCGCGGCGATGAGCGAATACGTGGGAACCCACAAACCGGCGCGCGTTGTCATGGTGACGGAGTGTTCGATGAGCGACAACGTGGCGGTCGGCCATCCTGAAATCGAGTTCGTGCGGCCCTGCAATCTGTGTCCGCACATGAAAAGGATCACGCTGTCGAACATCCGGCGCGCCCTGGAGACCATGACGCATGAGGTTACCATCGATCCGACGGTGGCAATGGGCGCCCGGCGGGCGGTCGAACGCATGCTCGCGGTTTAGCTTTGCTCAACGCGCCTGCGATGAATTCTTCAGCAACCGTCGCCCGGACTCTGTTTTCGGTTTTCGCCCCGTCAACGGGGACTGCGCCCCTCATGGGCGATGCCGCCGAGGTCACATTGGCCTGCAGGCCAAGCATAACGGCCCATCCGGCTATCTCTGGACGAGTCGTTTCAGAGCCCGCCCGGGCCGGGAGTGGAGCTCCTTGGCGTCCAGCGTATCGTCGCTGTCGCGATTGGCAGCGTCGAATCGCTTCGCGACGGTTGCGAGATACTCGTCCTTCGTCAAAGTACCGTCATGGTCGTGATCGTCGGCGGCCAGCTCCTTGGCGCTCAGGCGGCCCTTGAGTTCGCGTCCGCTTAATGTTCCGTCGTGGTCGCGATCGAGCTGGTCAAACAGCGCCGATGCCGCCGCCTTTGTCTCGCCGAGGTCGACGGTGCCGTCATGATCGGAATCGAGGAGCTGCAGCAAGCCTGCCGTCTTGCTCGCCGCGAAGCTCTGCGCAAATGCGCTTAGGATTCCAAACAATACCAGAAAACCAAGCGTTTTGCCGGCGGTTTTCATGTTCGAATTCTCCGCAATTGCCCCCGCAAAAGTAAACACCTGACAACACCGAGGAGGCACAACCGGTTTCTTGGAGCGACGAAATCTCCATCGGCATCTGCGCTGCCGAGCCGCGAGGCGTTCGCCCCCGCAGCCCGTTGCCCGTTACGCGCCGCGATGCCCGGCCAATTCACGCCCAACATGGCTTTTGAGCGCCCCAGCCCCTTGCTCACGGAGCATCATGCCGCCGGCTATGCCGACGCCGAACGCGTAAAGCCAGCCCTGCGTGAAATCGAAGAGATGAGAGTTAAACAGCGAACCGATGCAATTTTGCGCGACCACGCTAAGCCCGATCCAGGCTGCGTGGCCGGTATGGAGAAACATCCGGAAATGTGCGATCCACATTGCGAGCAGCAACACGACGCCGCAAAGCCCGAGCGGAATGGCGGTCGCCAGCACCTGGTTGTGCGGATTGGTTGCCCCGGACGGTGCCGTTGGGTCAGCCGCCGCCTTTTGCGCCAACATCGCCGGGGTGGAACCGGTGCCGTGACCGAGCAGCGGCGCGTCGCGCACGATATTCAGGGACATTTTCCAGAATCCGACGCGAAGTCCGGATGAAGTCTCATTGGCCGGGGCGCGAGAACTGTCCAGTTCGGTCGCGATGTTCGTCACGCGAGACCGCAAGTAGGGCGAGGTCGACCAGGCGATCGCCGCCACCGCCAGCCCGGTCGCGACGAAGCCTGCGAGGGCACGACGTTCAAAGTGTCTGACGCCCAACAGAGCGAACAGGCCGATGATGATGACGAGAGAAGTTCGGCTGAGGGCAATGAAAACGATGTTGGCGATAAAGACGAACGCCGCGCCGGTGAGAAACACTGATTTTGCGCGGGACTTGCCCCAAACTGCGACAGCACGATCCAGCAGCGCAACCGAGCAAAGCGCAAACACGCCGCTCTGGATGATGTAGTCCTTCACTGGCACGGCATAGAATTTCGTCGGTGGCCATGGAAAGTGGGGAACGAGTGCAATCAGCCATGAGAGGGTGAGCAGCACGCAGGCCGATGCAAAAAATGCGGCGAGCACCATCTCGCCGCCGCCAGCTCTGCTGAACTGTATGAACAATAATGGAATCGCCAGGAGTTTGAAGAAAGGCGCGACGCCGGAAAGCCGCTCCGGCCAAGCCACATCGGCCCACAGCATACCCGCGACGGCCAGCGCCGTCAGCGCTATGGGCAGCGCCGCCGCCGGCATGACGCCCACCTGTTGAAGCGATGGGCCATCAAGCGTTAAGGCAACCACCACCACCCATATTGCAATGAGTATAGAGGTGGCCGAGGTGGACCATGGCAAAGAGATCAAGACCGCAGCCGCCAGATAGTCGGCAAACGCAGCAAGCCGGACGCGATCGAGTGTCATGAGGCCTGATTCAATGAAAGGGGTTGCGGATGCCGCGGCGACTAGAGCGAAATCCGATGCAAAAAGCTAGCCTGAATAGATACCAGGCTCTGAACTTTCGCCAGACCTCAAGATGAAGTCTGGTTTGCGCAGGTGATTTGCCATGACCGAACCCCGGTGGCGCCCGGCGCGAATCGAACGGGCCGGGATCGCGGTCCCCTCCCGAACAATCGGCTCGGATCACGGGTTGCAATCGGCTTGCGGCGGAATTGACGCGCTGAATGTCGAGACTATGGAGTGGCGTCTCGACCTCTTTGCCGCTCTTGCGCAGTGTGCATACATGGGACGGCGAAGACGAAGCAAGACACGATGTTGCGACGCTGCGCGCAAGCATCCGTCATTCCCGCCCAGAATATCGGGTTGAATGTTTTCAATGTGTTACAGACCGTTTTTCTTCGCCTTCGCACGCGATTGTTCGATAGCCGTTCTATCAAGGACATGGACGGCAGCCAAGGCGTTCTGTCGCTGATCCGAAAAGCGACAGTAACGCTTTACCATCTGCTCGCTCATACCAACCATGTCGCTGATCTGCGGGACCGTCGCGCCGCCGCGGCGCAGTCGCACCACCGCGGTCCCGCGTAGGCCATGCAGAACGAGAGCACGGCAAGGGTCGAGCTGCTCGCGTTCGGTCATCCATTGGTCAGACAGCTGCTGCCGCGTGAACGGGTGACCGTCGCGCTTGACGAGAATGAATCCTGGCCGGCGTTCCCAAGTCGCCATGGCGGTGAGCAATGCCTGCGTGAACGGAATCCAGATTTGCAGCTCGGTCTTTTGCTGAAACACGTCGATTCCAGGGACACTGTCATGCGTCTCAAGGTCCGTCCAGCGCATGTTCACCAAGTCGATGCCACGCTGACCGGTGTTGACCGCCAGGGTGACGGCGCGGGCCAGGTGTGCCCGGGCATGGCTTTCAGCGTATGCCACCTGTTCGTCGCCGCCTCCTCGGGTGGCGGCAGGAACACGAACGTCAAGTAATAGGCGCTCTCGAAATGAGCCCCTTCTTCCTCGAACTGAGCCGCCCGTTCGGCGTCCACCAGCGTCGATACCGGATCTGGAAACGTGCTGGCCGGATAGCCCCGGGCCGGAAACCGGCTCGCTTCGACGAAGATCGCCCAGCCCGATTCGAGCCGGCGCAGCGCGTTGTTGAGCCGCGCCGTGACACCGACCAGTTCGGCGGGCGTGGCGCTTTCGAGGTCGGGTCCGCGGAACTGCGCGGTGCGCTGAAAGCTGCCGTCCTTGTTGAGGACGATGCCCTCTTCGACGAGCGCCGCCCATGGCAGGAAGTCGGCGAGG
>JASHYD010000057.1 GCA_030043175.1 Xanthobacteraceae bacterium
GATGTCATGTGGGATCATTTTACGTCTCCGGGTCCGACGTCGCCGATGGACAGACAAGGCGAACCTACCGGGGCATGGTTTGGCGGAAATGCCAAAATCCCCTCGCTCCTCGCCAAACCCAATCCGGACGTGCTCACCTACCCGGCGGTGCAGTTGCTCGATATCACGGGGGCGGTTCAAGTGTTCGCCTCCGCCAACGATCGCGTCGCTGGCGCGGGAGGGGCGCGGCCCTATCTCCTTCGGGTCGTGGCGCCAGGGGCAAAAGCGTTACAGCCTCGGCGGGGGTGGCGCTCGCAACGGTTCCGCTCACGCCCTCGGCGAGGCGCTGGATACCTTGCTCGTCGCCGGCGGCGAAGGGGCCGAGGCTGCAGCGGAGAACCCGGCGCTAGTTGAATGGGTGCGGGCGCGTCGCGTCGCCTCTGTTTGCACAGGTGCGCTCTTGCTCGCTGCTGCGGGCGTACTCGGTCGCGCAGCGACCCATTGGGAGTACTGTGCCAAGCTGGCGAAGCGCTTTCCCGCCGTGCTCCGATTTTTGTATGTGACGGTCGGGTCTGGACCTCGGCAGGAGTGACGGCCGGGATCGATCTGGCCCTGGCGCCTGTGGAAGAGGACCTCGGCCGTTCCGTGGCGCTTGCCGTCGCCCGCCACCTGGTTGTTTTCCTCAAACGTCCCGGCGGACAGGCGCAGTTCAGCGCTGCTGCAAGCCGCAGACGATAAATTCGGCGCGCTCCATGATTGGATCAACAACCATCTGGGCGACGATCTTTCGCTGACGGTTCTGGCCGATCAGGCCGGCAAGAGCGCGCGCAGTTTCAGCCGGCACTATGCGGACGCGGCTGGACAAACGCCGGCCCGCGCCATTGAGCGGCTGCGGGTGGAAGCCGCGCGGCGCCTGCTTTCGGAATCGCGTGTGCCGATCAAACGGATCGCGCAGCAATGTGGCTTCGGCTCGGAGGAAACAATGCGCCGCAGCTTCCTGCGCCTGCTAGCCGTCACACCGAAAGACTACCGCGCTCGGTTCACGTTTTGAATGTCGCCTGGGTCGGCCTATGCCCAGCAAGTCCGCCGTCTATGAAAAAGATGCGTAGATTCGCAACATAGAAACCCGCACGATTGACTGGCAAGCATCTTGGTTTTTGCGCCGCCCTCTTCTTGAGATTTATAACTGTCTCACGCTGCGTAATGCTGCGCTGCACCAAGTCGTCGGCTGTCTGGGGTACACACCGGCCACGATAGCATCCTCCTGGGCAGGGCAGCCCCCGACCCGATGCTGCCACCTGGGCGAAAAACAAGTCGGCCGGTGTCTGGGGTACGCGCCGTGATGCGAGCGGCCCCTGACCCACGGCCGCCATCACCCTGTGCCTCGCAGCGGGGCTCTTTCCAGGTGCCCAATTCCTTGCGATGCTCGTATCCCACAAGCTGGCAGTCTGGGCATTCGATCATCCTGCCCGGCTCTGCGCCGAGGAGGTCACCATGTCCGAAACGAACTTGGCGAATGCCACAAAGCGCTCCGCAGAGCTGGGTGTCAGCGTCGTCGCCCGCGCGATCGTTACCCTCATGGCGGCAGCGACGTGGTTCGGTTCGGCCCTGGCGCAGCAAAAGGAAAAGATCCCGGATTTCTCGCTGGACAGCGAATCGGCCTGGCTCACGATCAGCGACAATCTGCTGCCGCCCGAGAGCGGCCCGGGTCCGGTGACTTTTGACAAGCGTTACCCCTACGTGGACAACCGCGAAGCGCGCCGAACCAATTCGCAGCCCACCTATCGGGTGGCCGATCTTACAAACCCGATTCTCAAGCCCTGGACCGTCGATCAGCTGAAAAAGGCCAACGATCGGGTGCTCGCTGGACAAGTTCCGTTCCGCGCCCGCGAACGCTGTTACCCGTCCGGCGTTCCGAGCTGGGTCGTCTACACGCTCGTCCAGCCGATCCACATCCTCCAGACACCGACCCACGTCACGATGATCAACGAGGGCGGCCCAGAAGTGCGACGCATTTGGCTCAACGTGCCGCATGCGGTAAACCCCAAGCCGACCTGGTACGGCGACTCGGTCGGCCACTACGAAGGGGGCGATACGCTGGTGGTGGACACGATCGGGCTGACGAACAAAACATTTGTTGATCCTTACCTGACGCCCCACACCGAACAGCTGCACGTGATCGAGCGCTACAAGCTGACGGACGGCGGCAAGGCGGTGGATATCTCGATCCACGTCGATGATCCGGGCGCGTTCACGACACCATGGAATGCGAAGCAGCGATTCCGGCGCATCGACCGGGAATGGGAAGAGGACATCTGCGCCGACAACAACGCGGATTTCCTGCACTACGAAGTGGTGCCGCTGCCGCATGCAGATAGGCCAGATTTCTAGCGCACCGCGCGTCAGATATTAGCGGCCGCACCAGGCCTAGAGTTGTGGCACGGAGTTGGATTGGGCTGACCTCGCACCTCTGCGGGAGTCACCGTTACGTTGCGCGCCAATCAGCCAAGGCGACCGCGTTTAGTCGAGTGCGCCCGCGGACTTGCCAAAGGCAGCCGCGGGCCAGCGCGACCTGCTTGAGTCCAGTTGTGGCCGCCTCTGCCGAGTTGCGCAATGCACAAAAGTCATCGGCTAACTGAGGTACTGCGGACGTGTCGGGCGAGTGACAAGCACAGCCGTTTTTGACCCGGAGCTGCCGTGACGGCCGAAGATCGTGGGACGGCTCAATGAGCGAAGCGCATTTGCGCCGCCTGATCGGAGTGCTGACGGGTTCGCCTCCAATGGCGCAATAAACCGATTGCGCCATTCGACGGAGGCACATTGCACTGGGGATTGCCAGGCCGCTACTACCGACTTGCGCTCGATTGTCCTGGCCAAGTGGTATCGATTGCCAGCGCTGGGTTAGCTGTTATCTTAAGGTTCGCGCAGTGGT
>JASHYD010000058.1 GCA_030043175.1 Xanthobacteraceae bacterium
GTTCATGTCCTTGTCCATCATGCGCATCAATTGTCTCACATCCTTTTCGGCCGTCGCGGCCGGTTCGTTTGCTGACCGCCAGGGCTTGGGACGCAATTGTGCCGATGACGAACGACATTGCGATCAGGGCGATTGATTTACGAATCATAAAGTTTTCCCCTTCGGTTGAGTTCGCGACTATTCTCTAGAGGGGAATCGTCAGGTTCTGCTTTGAGGCAAGTCAATCGGCGGTCCAAGAGCAGTCCCATGAAACACCGAAGCCGCCGGCCTCCGGCCCCCTCCAAATGAAGCCAGGGTGGTCGGGTTAACCAGCCATCGCTTGGCTGGTAAGGTCGGTGATGTCTCGCTGGGGACGGTGCAGCGCGTCGCCGCCAAGCTGAGGGCGGTGGCATAGAATTAGCGACGCCATACGGGCTTCGCCGATAGACTTTTCTGGTTCCTAGTTTAAATGGCTCCCCGGCGCCGGCACCCTCCGTTGATCGACTGTCGGGTCCTGGCTGCTCAGCGGGACATGGACAAAACTTCATGCGCGATGCGCAGGCGTCGGGCTGAGGGAGGCTCTGCGCGTCAACGTTTTTACGTGCTTGCTTCAATTCCTGGCCCGAGCGTTTTGATAGGCGCTGGGTGCTAGCGTTTATCTGCGCCGTAGCCGGGGTTCTGCCGGTGGCATATCGTAGTCCGCCTTGCAAGCATTAGCGTGGCGCGTCGTGGCGCTCCGATGGATCATTTCGTAGCTTGGGCAAAGATAAGTAATTTTCGGGAGCGGCTCAGGTTTGAGGCCGACGCTACCGCAAGATCGAGCCTTCAAAGGCTTTTGGTCAAAGAACAGGATAAGCTGGTAAAAGACCTCGGGTCTGCTTACCGATCTGGCGCGAGAAATCGCGAAATGCGAGCAGTGAGAGGCGACGCTTGCGTATTGAAAATTCGGAACGCGATGGACACGATCCTGCGGCAGCCAGCGCTTTGCTCAACGGCGTGACAGCTAATCATACATCAAGAATAGCGTCGGCGGATCGCAACTCGACCCGAACAAGACCGGTGACGAACCTCGCGGCGCCGCCTTGATCTACGTCAATGCTATTGCTGTAGCACGGCTGTACCCACCTCCCCTCTTTGCAGCTCGGCCGGGTTCCTCTGGGGTGCCGGGCTTCTCGCTCCTTAATCGAGGGTGATATCCCCCAACTGAACGCCGATGAAAATCAACTGGATCCTAGTAGGCGGCACTATAATGCTCGGCGCGTTCGCGCTGGAAATGGCTTGCATCGCGGCGTTCTCTGGCCTCAATCGGGCCGAGATTGCCGCGGCGATGCCGCTGATTATCGCCTTTTCGGTGCCTGTGCTGGGCTTATTCATGTATCCGTTCATGTGGCTGGAACGGGGAGCACCTGGTAATGCTAGGTGCCCTGTCTGTGGCGCTTGTGATAAGCGGCAAAAAGCTGATCGGTGCAGGGGCGCATGCCGTGCGCAATGATCTCGCCGAAAAAATGCCGCCCCTAAGGGCGCGGTTCCAAGGCCAGGTTTCCGGAAGAGGAACGTCATATTGGGCGACCAAACCGGTTCGTGCTTTCGGTGGATCGGCCTGATGTGCACGGTGCCAAACCCTTGAGCCGAGTGGACACAAAAGCGAGGGTTTTTCATCCCCCTAAGCAGCGCCGCAAGATGCGCACTCACGCCGATCAAGGGAAACGGCCTGAATTTTTACTATCGAGCAACCGTAATGCCGTTCGATCCGCATACTGGCCAGCTTTTAGATAGTCTCGCAGATTTGCAGGACGCACGGCTTTGCGGCGTATGGGGCCGATTCGCGACCGCGATCAAATTTCGGAAGAGATGGCCAGCAAAATTAAATTGGCTTAGGATACCGCGCTCGGCATGGAAGATAAATTCGGTCTCCGCTCGCCTTTCGTTTTCGCCACTCGCATCGCCTTTGAGATTATTCGTGCGCTAGAGGCATGGGCGCCGTCGGATAAAGCGGTGCCGCTGATAACGGGCTCGTTGTTCCAGGGAAACTTTGATGCCCGATAAGAGGATGAACTTTGGCCAGGCCGACGCCGGAAGAACGTCGCGAGCGTGACGAACGCCGCAAACGAAATGAGGCGGAACGGGCCGCAAGGGAAAGCCGCGAGCGGCAGACATACGATAAAGTCCGTCCCGGGGGACGGCACTCTAAAACGCTAGGGACCTTCCTGCCGCTCACGTTTCATGAAGCGGTGGCGCGCAAGCCCGACGGCTGGCCGGGCTTGCGCTGGGTAAGCGAACTCTGAGCGAATTTGATCTTTCGTACAAGATCCACCCCGTTGTCAATGATCCGGCAGAACGACATGCGGAACTCAAAGTCAGATCTTCGGGTAACCCACTGACTGCGCAAAGGTGACGAATTGGCCCTCGCCAAGCTGCATCGTGCCGACCAGCTTCCTGGTGTCGACCGAGCCGCGGAAAACCGTGGCAAGTCCCTCGGACGCGCAGAATAGGTAGACGTTCTGACCGATGAACCCGGAGTCCACCGAGGCGTACAGCCTGCGTTCCTCGGGGGAGATATCCTGCATGCGTTCGCCGTGCGCGACGTAAATCAGGTTGAGGGGAGCCGTGGCAACGAAGTCCTGCGTCCCGGTCTGGTCGCGGATATCGGCTTCAAGCCGCTGCTCCAGCTGGTGCTCTGTCGGATCATAGAGCCACACACCATCTGCGAGCGCCGCATAGATGTCGATCACCATGACATGGCGCCAGTAGGGCGCTGTGCGGTCTCCATGCGGCCGATTGACGCCAAAGGCGGCCCATAGCAGGTCCGATAGAATCTGCGATGCCAGTGGCCGCGCGTCATATTCGCGGGTTGAGCGGCGCAATTTCAAGGCATCGATCAGGGGCCTGCCCCCGGTTGCCCGCGGCGGCGACAGAGGCCTGATCTTTTTAGCCTGCGCCTCAACCCCAAAACTACCGGCCAAAATTGCCGCCGAAACCAGCCCGGCATTTGCTTGACGCCGCGTAACCATGTGTGCGCTACATTAATAAACAGGAATCGAAATAAAGTGCGGCGCCGCGCCTGCGCATTGATGGAGGTCAACTTAAGGCGCGGGTCAATGCTTCTGTTCAGGGCACGGCAGCGCTAGCTACGGCGCGAATCGTATCATGGAATCGCGAGCTGCGCAGCGATGCGGGGTGCGAGCTTAACTCAGTGGGACAGCAGGCAACAGACCGGGCTCGTGGCGAGCAGCCCTTGCGTGACGCCGCCGAAGATCCACTCGCCGAGCCTGGTGTGACCATATCCGCCGGCCACGATCAGATCAGCATTCGTCTCCTGCGCAACCCGGATCAGTTCGGAGTGGGCTGATCCGGCAGCGTGGGCTGTCGTCTTCACCGTGGCGGCGACGCGGTGAGCTGCAAGGTAGCGGGCCACATCGTCAATATGCCGTTGTGCTCGCCGCTCATCGCCGAAATCGACGATTTCTACGATTTCCACCGACGCCGCCTCACGGATCAACGAGAGTGAATCACAAAGCGCCCGGCGTGCCTCTCGGCTGTCTTTCCAGCCAATGACGACGCGTTCTGCCTTCAACGAATCGAGGCCATTTGGGACGGCGAGAACGGGCCGGCCTGCTCGCACTATCGTCGCGCCAGGATCGACCGTGCGATGAAGATCGGCCGGCGGTCGATGGCGTCCGATGATGATGAGGTCGGCTGCCCGAGCTTCTCTCAGCAGGAAATCTGTCGGCGAAGCGATGGCTGCTCGCCATTCCGTCGGCTGGCCTGGACCCGCAACCTTGCGGAAATGTTCCCCGACTTGGGCCAATCGATCGGACATTTCTTGCAGCAAGCCTTGGGCAGGGGCGGTATCGACGATCACGCCACCGTACGCAAGGGGCGGCGTCGGTTCCCAGGCGGTCGCGCCGATCAGTGTCGAATGGAACCTCGACGATAATCCAGCCGCCAAGCGGATGCGCTCATCACACGGTTCTGCAATCTCCACGTGCACCATCATGGTGGGAAATGACATCACAGCCTCCGGAGGAAGATAGTCGACGTCGAAATCGATATTGGGTCATCAGTTATTTCAAGGGCCTTGACCTGGCGCAACAGCGTCGTTCCTGCCCGGACCAGAGCGGATCTCAGACAAAGGTGATTATCGGTTTGCAACTACTACGGACTCAAGCCGGCAATCAGGTCGAGCCGGGTTGTTCCGTTGTTCACTAAGTCCGTGTCTTCAGCGCAGTGCGCAGAAATCAATTTTGAGAAAGATCAACGCGGGCCGATGTTTAGCTTTTCAGACTTATCTTAAGGAGGCCCCACATGAAACACCTGATCATCGTCGCGCATCCTATCCCGACCAGTTTCACGATGGGTTTGGCGCGAGCTTATGCCGCCGAGCTGGAACACCTCGGAAATGACGTGCAGATGCGCGACCTGTACCGGATGAGGTTCGATCCTGTGCTCACAGCCCACGAGCTGACGCCTGCAGACGCCGATCATCCACCGGACACCGACGTCGTCGCGGCACAGGACGATGTTCGTGCCGCCGCCGTTCTGACGATGATCTACCCGGTCTGGTGGCTCTCCATGCCGGCAATGATGAAAGGTTACGTGGACCGGGTCTTCGCGCGCGGTTTTGCGTACGAGGCCAATCAAGGCGTCGTGCACTGACTTTTTTCTGGGAAGAAATGCGTCCTGGTCACAATCTCCGGCGCGCCACTATCGGTGTTGACTGAGAATGGCCGGTGGGATGCCCTCCAGGTTCTGCAGGACACGCACATCTTCCGGTCCGCGGGTTTTGAGCTGCTGGAGCACCTGCATTTCGATGAGATCGTGCCACATCTTGCCGACCCGGTGGTCGAGCGACATCTGGCGCGCATCCGATCTTGCGCGCGGACGCATTTCTCTTCCGCCAGCGTAGCGATGGCGCAGCCCACGTGTCGAACAGCCCTGACCTGAACCACCTCCGCAGGGCTTCCGATTTCGGAGAACAGTCCCGCATCCAACCCGTCGGCGCCGCATGACGCGCGGAAGCAGCGCGATGAGAGCAAGATCTATTTCGGGATTGCATCGCACCGCCAGCAGACGCCGCTTGCTAAGCGACACCCTTTGCGGGGTCACGATCTCCCCTGCTTGACTCGTTAGGATTGCTCGTTGTCCGAGCTTAACATCAAAACTAACAAACAGGTCCTAGATATGTCTTGGCGGGCCGGGGGACTGGGGAACCTCTCGGAATGCCAGTCCCCCGCCATCACGCGCTCACCGAGCCTGGCTTGCTTGGCGCTCCCGTGGCAATTCGCCAAGCCTCAGAGTAAAGGTTTCTTCCTGGCCGTTGCGAATCACCGCAAGCCGAACCGAAGTTCCTGGCGCCATGGAGCCGATGCGCCGTGCGAGCGACCGCGCATCATCAAGAGCCTCGCCATTGACCGAGACAATTACATCTCGCGCCTTGATGCCCGCTCTCTCGGCTGGGCTGTTCCCTTGCACGTCGGCTACCAACGCGCCGCGGGCATTCCGCATCCCGAGACTATCGGCGATTTCAGCAGTTACCGGCTGAATTTGCACCCCGATCCAGCCGCGTGCGACCACCCCACGACCGTCTTTCAACTGGGTCACCACCGTCTTGACGGTATCGGCCGGAATCGCAAAGGCAATGCCGACATTGCCTCCAGAGGGCGAGTAGATTGCGGTGTTCACGCCAATCACGTTGCCATTCAAATCGAAGCTCGGGCCGCCGGAGTTGCCCCGGTTGACCGCAGCATCGATCTGAATGAAATCGTCGTAAGGACCCGCGCCGATGTTTCGCCCGCGCGCCGACACGATACCCGCCGTCACCGTGCCGCCGAGGCCAAACGGATTGCCGACTGCCAAAACCCAGTCGCCGATGCGTGGGCTTGTCTCGGAAAAGTGCGCGAACGGGAAATTATTGCGGGCGTCGACTTTTATTAGTGCCACGTCGGTCCGCGGGTCAGTACCCACCACCCTGGCTGTGTAGGTTCTGCCGTCGTCAGTCGTTACCTCGACGCGCTCAGCTTTATCGACGACGTGATTGTTGGTCACCGCATAACCGTCAGCCGAGATGAAGAAGCCCGACCCCTGGGCAGTCCCGTACTGCCGGGGCTGCTGCCGCGGAAGATCGTCGCCGTCTGGCCGCTGGCCGCCTTCCCCAAAACGCCGGCGCAAGAAATCCTCGAATGGCGAACCCCTCGGCGGGCTGTCCTCGTTGAGTCTCCGCGTGTTGCCACCGGCGTTCATTTGGACTTTGACGGATATGACAGTGGGCTTCACTTTGTCCACGATGTCGGCGAAGCTGGTGGGGCCTTGGATGGTTTCCGCAGCAACCGCGGACAGTAGGATACTACCAGACTTCGACGCGAGACCATACTCGCCGATAGTCAGGGCACCGAGGCCTGCGATGGTAGCGAGAAGGATGATTCGTTGCTTGGGTAAGAGGCGAAATCCGGCAAAGCGGGATCGATTTGTTGACATGTTGAATGTGCTCCAGACGTTGTTTTTGGGGTGCACTTGGCAACCAATGGAACTATTACGTGGGCGCAGGGCTAACTGATGATTAAATTTTAATTAAATTTTATTAACCGGTCAGAGCAATCGTTTTGAACACCCTCAGCGTTTCGGACTACCGCCTCGTGTATTCTGCGCGCGTTGGTTTTCAGCTTCGTCTCTGCGCATTGACCCGGCCGCCATCCTAACGCGGTTACGCCTTCGATCTTTTGGAGTGCAACGGCGATGGTCTGCGTGACTGTCCGTTCAGGGAAGGCGGCGCCCACCGAGCTGCTAAAGTCGGCGTCCTGTCTAATTGACCACATTACCGCTAATTTAGGCTGATGACGCAACCGTCTTCGAACGCGTTTGCCGGCTCGGATTCGAGAATTACCACGGATTAAATTGGCGCCAGTTTTTGATCGCGATCAATGTTGTGGCATTGAAATCTAGCCGCCTGTCCTCATCTGCCTTCCGTGGAGTTGCATTCCCGCGCCTCGGGGATACGCAGGGGCTAGGACGGACCAATGGCCACCATCACGATCACGGGAGAACAAATCGGCAGTAACAAGCCATGGATTGCGCGGATTACCGGGCCAGATCCCAAATACCGACTTGCTCGTGCGTTTGAGGCAGGTGTTCGCGACTATGGTGCAACCAATAGCGTTGGATCGCGGGGCATGAGCACCACATGGGCACTTGATGATGGCGTTTAGGAGATATCCATCCCGAAAAGTTCGAAAAGCATCGATCGCTATTTTGCCGAGGTCAAAGACGGCCAAATGCAGCGGCTGACCGCCGCGAAAGTAATAAACCTGGTCACTCAAGCGACAGGTGGGTGATATGAGGGCGCGGCTCGTTTTTCCGGCAGAGGTAATCGAGGGTCTTAAGCGACAGGGCCTTCGACAACGGAGCCCTGAGCGGTTGCGCTGGACGGACCAGCGCTCGGCATCGAGTTGCGGCAATGGTGTGTTGCTCCGAGGTAAGTCATCTGATGTTCTTGATGGAGACCAGTTTCGCGCCTTACGCGAAGCTTTCGGGGCTTGGATCGAGACTGATAGCAAAGAGCGCGTTGCGCGTGCGCTCGGCGTGCCATGGCAAGGCAAATTCAAGGAGCTAGGGATTAAGGAGTGGCCGTTGCAATAACTCGTCTTGTTGACGACGGTCGAGGTCGACGAATTCTTCTGGGCGTTGCGATTTCTAAACCGTTTTATAAAACTCGGTATGTAATTTCGTGGTATTACTTGTGTTGGTCACAAATAGAGACCTAAACCTGTGCGTATCTCGTAGGGCTTTATATGTCCTTAAAGAAAAGCGGCGCCAGATGGCCGGGGCTTGGAGGAGAGGCCACCTGGTCGCCGGAAGTCAACTTAGTCGGTTTCATTTCTTGTGCTTCGCTTTGATTGCTTCGCACGCAAGATGATGTGGGACTTTCGATACAAAGCACAAGGCCGTGTACATAAAAAATTGCCCGATATTTTTCTCCGTCTATTCCGGGCCGATCTGGGGCCCCGGACGCGTCGGAGGGCTAACCGGGGTGGTGTGTCGCTCAGCTCCTCGGCGAGTATCGCCTAGCCTATACCGGGTGCTTCAGTACCTGGCTCGGTCCATGCGCTTTTGTACGTTCGATACAGATTCCGAGCGCGCGGCCCGATGGCTGATCGCCCTCATGGTGCTACGCCGCGATCCGCTCGCGATCGCATTGATGGCCGCGGTGTCTCGGCACGGCGATCAACCGACCCACTATAGCTGCCGTGCTGACGCGATCGAGGGCTCACAGCAGTCAAGGGCCCAGGCTATGTGAAAACATTTACGAGCAGGACCTGGGGTCACGAGGAGCATCAGCGTGACCTCCTCTTGTGGTTGATCACGAGCTCAGGCTGGCGGTTGGTGGTGACGCGGCGGGCCCGTCCAGCTCCGTCCAGCTGATGGCGAAGACATCGCCCTCATGGCGCAACTGCAGGTCGACACGTCCGGCATCGACAGACAGCGCGCCGTATTTGTCCGTATTAGTCGCAAGCTCGTGGAGCGCGATGCCGATGGCCTGGGCGGCCGCCGGGTTCAGACGCAGCTGCGGACCGTTCAGCACAATCCGAGGCCCCACAGGTCAGCATAGTGCGCGGGTTGGCGCGCGGCAGATCCTCAGCGTCGATTCCATGCCACTGGTTTCGCACCAGCAGATCCTGATTGCTGCGAGCGCGCGACGAGACCCAGCATATTCTTGGTGCGACGGCTGAACTCGCGCATGAGGAAGTGAATCTGCTCCTCGGCATTCTCCGGGTGGAAATGTCCTCAACCCCCTCTCGGCAAGAGCGCGTGTCATGAACTGGCTGGACAGCATTGCGCCGCCGATCCGGCCGTCAGCCGCGCGCCAAGGTTTCATGGACCACTGTGCCCGATCGATGTGGCCGTCCTGGCGCGGGAAAGGCTCCTCTTCGTGCGACAGCTCTTGGCCCGCCAGCACGCGGGCATGAACTTGCCGCCAGCGCGGGGGAATATCTCGCAATGGGAACGGCCGATGATCTCGGCATCAGACCAGAGCGCAGCACCGGTCTTGAAATGCCAGAACCGGATTTCGACTTCGACGCAGCCCTCGCGCAGCACCTTCGGGAAAAACTGGTTGGTGATGTAGTCCCGGTCTTCGGGAAATAATCCTGGACCGGCGTCGCGCAGGCTTGTTCCAGTGAGTCCAGGCCAACGCACGTGTCGCCTAGCCTGTGCGAGCTGGGCTCGGTCCATGCGTTTTTTTGTACGATCAAGGTTCGATGGCGTCCAGCGGGTCTCGGCGCGTGTTAAGCGCGAAATAGCGATCCGGTTTCGCGTGGACAAGAACGAACGTTCATGCTCCTGATAGGGGTCGCGCGCTAGCTTCGGACGTTCGCGGCGGACGTTCTGGCGTTGGCCATATCGTGGTCCGACTCTTGCGCGCATTGGCGTGGCGTTAGAGGCGTCGTAGGGAAAATTCCATGGATCGTTTCATAGCTCGGGCGAATATGGATCATTTCCGCGATCGGCTCATGTCTGAGACTGATCCGACTATAAGATCGACCCTTCAAAGACTTCTGGTTCAAGAAGAAGACAAGCTCGCAGCAGATTTTGAACTGCCTGCGAATGTGGCGGGAGCAATCGCGAAATGCCGGCAAAGGCTCAAGAAGCAACAGGTGCTCGTTGAAACGTTGGAACGCGACGGACGTGATGGTGCAACGGCTAGGGCTTTGCTCGACGGTCTCACAGAAAGTCTCATTCTCCATCAAGAATATCATCGTCGGATCGAAATTCGCGTCCAACAGAGCCGGTAGCGAAGCTCGGAGCGTTTTGAGCTAAGTCAAGGCCTTTTGCCCCTGGCTCGGTCGCAATCATTCCGATCAAGTGTGCATGTTCAAGTGCGGCAACCTATCACAAGCGTGCCGTATGATCGTGAGGTTGAGCTTACTGTGACCAACGCTTGAAGCGAGCCGCACGCTCTCATTTTTCCGTGTCGTCGCACGCTCGACGGATGGATAAACGCCAAAGCGAAGAAGCGGGTCGATGTCGAGCCGCCGCGCTGGCGCGAGTGGAAAAGTGAGCCTTGGTCGCCCCGCTCCTTCCGCTCCATCTCTTGCAGCTTGGCCTCTTGCTCGGCGAGCTGCCGATTGAGGGTCGGGGATCGGCTACGCCTATGTCACTGGCCGTATGGGCACATCACTGACTGGGATCCGCGGGACATGGCCCTGACACAGGCGATGCCTTCGGTTAAGCGCCAAGTCAGTCGTGATCATCGGCCGTTGCCGCGACGTATTATCAATGAAACACAACGGCTCTAAACCATCCTGAGCAAGCTGAAGACTGCGACCTTCACTTGGTCGAGCACCAGCGCAAGGGCCAGGGATGCCGCGAACACGCCGAGCACGACCGGCATCGGCAACGAGGCCATCAAGATACCCTTCACGGCCATGGTCGGAATGATTGCCAGATCCGCAATGGAGGATGTGATCACGATGGGGCTCGGCCAGGAAGACCACAGGCGCTGACGCTCGCGGACAACGTAGAAAACAGCCTGGCCGTTGAACAGCAGCGTGACGAGGGTCAGCGTCCTGAGCCTGTCGATGTCGAATCCCAGCTGATATTTGCCGACGGCGAGGATAGCGGTGCAAAAGGCAAGATCGCAGAGGCCGATGACGACGCCTGCTACGGTCAGGCTGTCGATGCGCCATGCGTTCGGTTGCGCTGAAGGCCGCACATTGTCTGTTGTCGATGACATCGCGAGAAAGTCGCCGGTGATCATCGAGAGAACCACCAGCATCGGCGTCAGGATGGCGTGGCCGGTCATCACGAGGCCGATCGCCAGAAAGGTCAGCTGGCGCGTCTTGTGCACGATAGATCGCAGCGTGTAGGTGAGGATGCGTTGGAAGGTCACTCGGCCTTCGCGGACCGCCGCAACAATGCTGGCTAGTCCCGGCTCTGTGAGCACAATCCCGGCCGCCGATTTAGCGACATCGGTCGCGGTGGAAACCGCTATTCCGATCTGAGCCTGGCGCAACGCTGGTGCATCATTGGCGCCGTCGCCGCACATGCCGACGACGTGCCCGGCATTCTGGAGACTCTCGACGAGGCGGTATTTGTCCTCGGGAAGAACGCCCGCAAAGACCGCGAATTCCTCGGCGCGAACCGTATCGGCGATCGGCCCGGGGGGATAGACCGCTCTCTCAAGGCCGACCGCCCGCGCCACCACGGCGGCGGTGTCGCGCGCGTCGCCGGTCACCATAATCGTGCACACGCCCATGCTTTGTAACGCGGCGATGCATGCGGCGGCATCGCTGCGGGGTGGATCGCTGAGGGCGATCAGACCCGCCAGCTGCATCTTCTCTGGCGGGCCCGCAGCAACGCCGAGAACCCTGTATCCCTGCGCCTCGAGCGCCGCGGCGGCGGCGGCCGCCTCCGGTGACGGTTGAGTCAAAGCGGCGATCACGGCGAAAGCGCCTTTCACGATTCGAACCGTGGTGCCGGCGCGCTCCGCCGCAATCGCCTCCGACATTTTGATGGCCGGGTCGAACGGCACGAACCTCAGCAGCACAGGAAGGTCGGCTAGTTCGCCCGCCTTCGATGCTGCGGCGCGGACAGCAATATCGACAGGATCCTGGCCGCCTTCCGAGCTCGCCAGCGCCGCCAGCGCCAGAACACGCGACTCGTCAAAACCCCGCATGGCGCGCACCGCGCCGACCGCCAGCTCGTTCATTGTCAAGGTTCCGGTCTTGTCGGAACACAGCACGTCCATCGACGCCGCTTCGTGGACCGCGGAGAGTCGCGTCGGCAGGATGCCAGATTTTGCCAGCGCCTGCGCGCCGATCGCGGTCGCAAGCGTGAAGGTCGCCGGCAGGGCAACTGGAATGGTGCCAAGAACAGCAATCAGGATGAGTGGCACGAGTTCGGAAACCGACATGCCGAGCCAATACGCATAGGCGGTCAGCGCCGCCGCGACGGCGCCATTGACGCCGGCGAGGTTGCGCACGACCCGGAAGACGGCCTTCTGCTCCGAGCTGACGACATGCGCCGTGCGCACAAGCTCGGCGGTACGGCCGAATTTCGTGCGCGTCCCGGTGGCAGTCACCTCCGCCACTGCTTCGCCGCGGCGCACCAGCGCGCCGGCCCAGGTTCCCCGGCCCGGTCCCGCTTCGATCGGCATCGATTCGCCGGTGAGCATCGACTGGTCGAGCAGCACGGCGCCGGCGATCAGACGCACGTCAGCAGCCACCACACTGCCGAGCGACAGTTTCACGATATCGCCGGGGACTAGCTCCGCGGCCGGGATGATCGTCCACTCGCCGTCGCGCCGGACCGAGGCCGACAGCGCGAGCCGCGACTTCAGCGCCTTGACAGTCGCCTGCGCGCGCCCTTCGTGCAACAGCCCCAGCGCGGCATTGAACACGAGCAGCACGACGATGATGGATGCTTCGACATATTCGCCCAGCACAAGTTGGAGCGCGATGGCTGCCTCCAGCAGGCACGGCACGGGTGCAACGAACTTGCCCAATACCAAGCGCAGCGGATGAACGTCGGTGCCAGGAGTTGTGTTAGGGCCGATATCACCAAGCCGGTGGCGCGCTTCGGCGTTCGAAAGCCCTGGCGGCAGAATCTCTGCAGGCGTCATTTTCCATGCCTTCGACGAGAGCTCGACCTCGACTTTCGGGGACGTGCAAACCTGCCATAGCATCATTGATTCACAGCAACAAATTTTCCGCGGCGTAGGCGTCGCACAAGCTGCTGCACGAACGACCGATTACGTTGGCTTGGACGATCCGTCCTGCGCCTTATTCCAGCGATTTCCGGAATCGCAGAATGCTGACGGTCAAAAGCACCGCCGCGATCGCGGCCATTGCCAGGAAGTCCGGCCACAGGATGTCGAGGCCGATGCCCTTGAGAAAGGTGCCGCGGATGACGACCAGAAAATACCGCAGCGGATTTGCATAAGTAAGCCACTGCAGCAGGTCGGGCATGCTGGAAATCGGAAAGCTGAATCCGGACAGGATGAAGAACGGGTTCAGCACGAAGAAGTTGGTGGCAAAAGCCTGCTGCTGGGTGGTGCAGATGGTGGAGATCAGCAAGCCCAGGGCCAGCAGGCTCAAGAGATAGAGCGTCGCGCCCAAAATGAAGACGAAGGGATTGCCAACAAACGGAACTTGGAACCACAGGATCCCGACGATGGTGACGAGACCGGCGATCCCCATCCCGACGACGAAAAACGGCACGGTCTTGCCGAGAATGAATTCGGCCGGTCTGATCGGGCTTACCATGATCTGTTCGAGCGTGCCCACCTCGCGCTCGCGGACGACCGCAAAGGCGGTCAGGTTGACGACCATTACCAGTGTGATGGTTGCGATCACACCCGGCACAAAGAACCAGCGGCCGTTGAAGTCCGAGTTGTACCAGGGCCGCTGCGCCAGCGTGATCTGGACGAGATTGTTCTGCGCCTTGACGCCCCCGACACGTTGCATCAGGTCGGCCGCATAGTCCTGAGCGAAGCCGGACGCGATGGTGTTGACGTAGCCAAGCGCAATCAAGGCGCTGTTCGAATTGGTCCCGTCTACCAGGACCTGGAGCGGCGCCTCCCGACCTTTGCGCAAACTGCTGGCAAATCCCGCGTGAATAACGAGGGCCACCGCCGCATCGCCGCGATCAATCATCCGGCCGATCTCGTCCTGGGTCTGGGCAATTCTGACGACGCGGAGACGATCGCTCGACGTGAACCGGGCAACGAGTTCCCGACTCTCCTGGCTGTGGTCAAGGTCGAGCACCGCGGTCGACACATGATAGACCTCGAAGGTCGCCGCGTAGCCGAACAGCAACAGCTGAATGAGGGGCGGCACGATCAGGCGAACGCGCCCCCACTTGTCGCGCCACAGCTGGATGAACTCCTTGACCAGAATATTGGTGACACGGCCCAGCATGCTCAATCGAGCCTCTTGCGAAACGCACGAGCGGCCAACGTCATCACCGCGGCGGCATAGATAAGGAGGAAAACCGTCGGCAGGGCCAGCGCGGGAATATCGGCGCCCTTGAGGAAAATGGCCTTGACGATGGTGACGTAGTAGCGCGCATGAACCAAGTAGGTCACGTCCTGAACCACCGTCGGCATCTGGTCGATCGGGAATACGTAGCCCGACAGCAGCATCGTCGGCAGCATCGTCACCAGCAACGCGACCTGACTGGCTCCGATCTGGCTTCGGATTAAAACCGACAGCAGATAACCGATCCCGAGCACGACGACCAAAAACAGCGACGTCGTGACAAACAGCGTAAAGATGGTGCCGCGGAATGGCACGCTAAACCACAAGCACGCCAACACGAGGCACAACGCAGCGTCGATCCACC
>JASHYD010000676.1 GCA_030043175.1 Xanthobacteraceae bacterium
CTTGCCGGACAGTCGCCCATCGGACCCATAGCGGCCCTCGCGACCCAATCGACCTTGGCGGACCATGTGCCCGATGGGCATGAGGTTCGCTGATCGGCCGGTGGTGCCTGCGGGGCCTCGCCCTCGGGAACCCATGGACGGCTGGCGAGCTAGTGGCCGTGCGGTTCAAGACCGCTCGATAGAGTTTGGAAGGGCCCCGGCATCGGCCTCATGCCGCGCAGGGGGGCGACCTGGCTCGCTGTTCGAGGCTGCAGAACAAACCCCTTGCGGCCCTACGGACCCTTGGATCGCTTGGGCGCGATCAAGCCGACTACACGCTTTATCAGGGACCAGTGTTTCGGCGGATTCTTCATTTGTTGGTCTTGCGGCTGCTGACCCGCTGTATTTGTTTGTGGCAGCGACTTCGCAGGATTCCGTATTGGCTCTCGCGGCAGCGGCGGTTTTTTTTGGATTGCAGAGGACGATTTGACCTTCGGTTTCTTTGGCTTTTTCACTGGCAGCGCCTCCGCTTTCGTTGCTCTGATTGTTCTTGCTAGGATGACCTTCCTCTCAGGGACCAGGTCGAGCCGCCCGCCTGACGGCCCTATGGCGAGGTCCACTGGTCTGGGCGTCCCACAGGGCAAGGCTGGGCCCGCATCGGGCCCACGGTCCCCTCGCCACCAATCGGCGATGATCCGATTTTTCGAAATCAGCCACGAAGGGAAGCGGAGCCATGGCGAATCCTGAGAAAGCGAGTGGTCGAAAGCTCGAAGGGAAATGCTATTGCGGTGCGGTACATTATCTCGTGGCAGACGAATTCCTCTACGCAGCGAATTGTCACTGCTCCGAGTGCCGGCGTACGACGGGCTCGGCCTTCAAGCCATTCGCCGGAATAGAGCGCGACAAGCTCGCCGTCACCGCGGGCAAAGACAAGCTCCTGATCTTCGGCGACGAAGACGGCAACAACACGCATTGCCGGGTCTGCGGGTCGCTCCTCTTTTCCATCGTCCGCGAGGGCGTCTTTGTCCATGTCGCCATGGGAACTCTCGTTGACGACCCGACTATCCGTCCGACCAATCACATATTCGTCGGCTCCAAGGCGCCCTGGTTCACTATCGCCGACGACCTGCCCCAGTACGAGGAACATGTCGTGGCTCATTCCACTTGACAACGAGGCCATGAGGCCGATCAGCGGGTCACGTCGTCTCTTGGACAAACCCGCGCCCCTACGGCCCCTTGGGTCGCTTGGGCGTCCTACGGGCAAGGCTGGCCCCGCGATCGGCCCCATCGGGCCCCTCGCGACCCAATCGACCTTGGCGGTGGCGGCCCCATGTGCCCGATGGTCCCCGAGCGGTTGGGGTGGTGCCCTTTGGGGACTTTTCGCGCCCAAGCCGTCTGGGATAGCCGGCCGTGCAAAGGCCCACTGGGAGCGGATGGGCCTGGCATCCCCAAAGGCCTCCAGGGACTCTAGGAGAGTCACTGGTGCGTTTCGGGGGCGATCCGCTACCTACAGCGGACAAGGGAAAGCCCTCTCAGTAACTCTCCTACGAGTCCGTAGAGGCCCTGGGCAGTGTGGGGTTCGCCAATCGCCTTTGGACCCGGCTGGAGCATCTTATGCGGCCCCC
This sequence comes from Xanthobacteraceae bacterium, assembly GCA_030043175.1. The sequence continues at coordinate 1,605 of JASHYD010000676.1, forward strand.
TGCGGTCCTTCGTGGGCTTCTTGTGTGCGCCGGGCCAAATGGCTCGAAATGCCTGGCTGGTCCTTCCGCTGTTGAAGGCAAAGCCGCTGTCAGCGGTGGTGCGCCGTGACGGACGAAGACGACCCGCGCCGGGTCCTCGCAGCTCAATCCGGCTTGACACCAGAAAATTTGACCACCTTGGCCCACTTATCCGTGTCCTCTGCGATAAGTTTTTTAAAGGTGGCGGGCGAACCCGAAAGCACACTCATGCCCAGTTCGCTGAATCGAGCTTGCATTCGCGCACTCGCCAGAGCAGCGTTCACTTCGTTGCTTAGCTTGTCAACGATTTCGTGAGGTGTCCCTTTCGGCGCAGCAAGGCCCTGCCAAGCGCCAACTTCGAAGCCGGGGAGAAAGTCGCTGACTGTCGGAATATTGGGAAGCGCTTCCAATGGTAGCCTCGTGGTCACGGCCAGTGGGCGCAATCTGCCCGATTTGATGTGCTCGATCGAGCCCGCCACGCTACCGAAGTAGACGTGGACCTGACCGCCAAGTAGATCGGCGATGGCCGGCGTGTCGCCACGGTAAGGGACGTGAATCAAGCCGACACCTGCCATCATCTTGAACAGTTCGCCGGCGACGTGAGGTGGTGTGCCGCTGCCTGCGGACGCCATGCTGAACTTGCCGGGGTTAGCCTTGGCGAGCGCGATGAACTCTGGAAGGGTGTGAGCGGAAAACGACGAATTTACCTCCATCACGAAGGCGCCGTCAGAGATGCTGGCAACCGGCTCTATATCGCGAACGAAATTGAAACTGAGGTTCTCATAAAAAGACGCATTGATGGAATTTGCCCCGGTGGCGAAAAGGAGCGTGTAGCCATCTGGGGCCGCACGTACGACCGCCTCTGTAGCAATGTTGGTAGCCGCCCCGGTCCTATTTTCAACGATGAACTGCTCACCAAGTCGCTCAGATAGCCACTGTGCGACAAGGCGAGCCGTTATGTCGGCGAGACCACCTGCTGGGAATCCGACGACGATCCGCACTGGCCTAGCCGGATAGGCTCGAGCCTGCGCGGTGACTACTCGGGGCATTGCCGGAAGAACTGTCGCCCCCGCGGTGAGTGCTAGAAATCGACGACGCGCCACGTTCATCACATTCTCCCCGATGCGAACTGATCCCCAGGCCGACAGGCGTTGGCCAAATCCGCGCTCTAAGATGGTACCAGACCCCCGCTCGAAGTCCTGATAGAAGGATGCGACTTTGCTGAAAGAAGGATATAATTTCGTTGAAACCGCATAGGCCTATGGGGGCACATTGCGGTGCCCTTGGGCGCCAAGAATGTTGCAGTTCGCAGGACACATATTGGATGTCGGCCGTGGCTCGCTTCGGGGTGGAGACCGTGAAATAAGGCTACGGCCGAAAAGCTTTGAGGTTCTTCGCTACTTTGTGGAGAACCCGGATCGCCTTGTAAGCAAGGATGAGTTAATCAAGGCCATTTGGCCGAACGCGGTTGCTACAGACGAGTCCCTCGCGCAGTGCCTCAGTGAAGTGCGCCAAGCCCTCGGTGATAGCGAGCAGAAGATCATCAAGACCATCCCGCGCCGCGGATATCTGTTTGTCGCTACTGTTACGTCGGTGAAAAAAGCTCAGACACACACACCACCAATGCTCAGCGAGATGCACTCGGTCACTCTGCCTGAGTGCACGCATCGTGCGGCGCCAGCTCTACCCGACAGGCCTTCCATCGCTGTTCTCCCGTTCCAGAATATGAGCAGCGACCCCGAGCAGGACTATTTCGCCGATGGAGTTGTAGAAGAAATCATCACCGCACTCTCACGATTCCACGGCCTCTTCGTCATCGCGCGAAACTCCAGCTTCACCTACAAGGGCCGTCCCACCGACGTGGCACGAGTAGGCACAGAGCTAGGCGTCCGATATGTCCCTTGTCGCGAGTGTTCACCTGGTATGCGTCGCGCCATGATGATTTCCGCTCGCCGATCGTGCGCGGGATGGGACGGGTGAAGCCACGCGAGCGAGCAGGCAAGCGGGTCTTGAACGACGAAGAGATCCGCGACGTGTGGACAGCAACGGGAGCCGCGCTCAGTTCGAATATCGACGATCTCCCACCTTGCTTCGGCAAATTAGTTCGCACGCTGTTGCTCACGGCCGTGCGGCGCACCGAGGCTGCCCAAATGTCCTGGCCCGAAATCGAATGCCTGCGACGCGATGATTTCGACGGTGGCGTGTGGACCTGTCCGGGGTCGCGGATGAAGGGCAAGCTTGACCATGTTGTCCCGCTGACACCCGCCGTGCGCGCCATCGTTAGCGAGGGGCCGAAGGATGCAAAGGTGCGGCCGTTCGTGTTCTCGACGACGGGAGGCGAGAGGTCATTCAGCGGGTACAGCAAAGCCAAGCGGGCGCTCGACAGGGAGATTGCGAAGCTGCGCAAGGTTGACGGTCGCGAGCCGATGCCGCCGTGGCAGCTCTCACGGGATGTGCGACGAACCGCAAAGACCTTGATGGCCCGTGCGGGCGTACGGCCTGACATTTCCGAGCGCGTCTTGGCGCACGTGATTCCCGGTGTGCAGGGGATTTACGATCGCTATGAGTATCTGGCCGAAAAGCGCGATGCGCTTGAACGGCCGGCGGCCCTCATCGAGCGCATCGTCACCCCACCGGCGGACAACGTGGCGTCCCTCGATGAACGGCGGGCGAAGAG
>JASHYD010000059.1 GCA_030043175.1 Xanthobacteraceae bacterium
CCATGTCAGGCCAGACGATCGAGATCATCAACACCGACGCCGAGGGCCGCCTTGTGCTTGCCGACGTACTGCATTACGTAAATACGCAGTATAAGCCCAGATTGATGATTGATCTTGCCACGCTGACCGGAGCGATCATGGTGGCGCTCGGCCAGGAGCACGCCGGGCTGTTTGCCAATAACGACGAATTGAGCGGCCGCCTTTTCGCCGCCGGCGAGGCGACCGGAGAACGCGTGTGGCGCATGCCGCTTGCCCCCGAATACGACAAATTGATTGACTCAAAGGTCGCCGATATGAAGAACACCGGGGGCCGCCACGGCGGGGCCATCACGGCAGCGCAGCTTTTGGCGCGCTTTGTCGGCAAGACGCCCTGGGCGCATCTCGACATCGCCGGTACAGCGCTCGGCTCGCCGCAAAGCGAGATCAACAAGAGCTGGAGTTCAGGCTGGGGTGTGCGTCTGCTAGACCATCTGGTGGCCGAGCATTACGAGGCCTGATCCATGCGCTCGGACCGCGCTTTGAAGGGGCAGGGATCGCCGGCGCGGGGATTGCCGGCGCGGGGATTGCGGGCGCTCCTCGCGACCGATTAGAACGCACCAATGACCGAATTTCTATTTTACCATCTTCAGGGACAGTCGGTCGAAAGAGTGCTGCCGGTGTTGCTGGAAAAATCCATCGCGCGCGGATGGCGGGTGGTGGTGCACACCTCATCCGAGGAGCGTGTCGACGCGCTCGATGCGTACCTATGGACGTTTCGCGACGACAGCTTTCTGCCCCACAGTACCTTTCGTGAGGCAACCGCCGCAGGCCAGCCGGTGCTGCTGACGGTGAAAGACCACAATCCTAACGCCGCGAAGGTGCGCTTCCTGATCGACCAGGCGCCGCTGCCGGAAGATGTCGAACAATACGAACGCGTGATACTGTTGTTCGACGGGGGCGACGACGAAGCGGTGGCCGAGGCCCGCGACCGCTGGCAAGTCGCCAAGTCGCGCGGATTCGCGGTGACCTACTGGCAAGCCGACGAAAGCGGGCGCTGGCAGCGCCGGGCCTGACCCAACGAGCGACTGCCTACACCCAGTATTGTCGTCGCTCCGATGGGTCATCCCGTGTCGAAGGGGCGCGATGACAATGGCGAATCATAAGGTTAGAAATGCAATAGTGAGGGAATCACAAGGTTAGAGAAGTAACACTACGGAGGGAGAGTGGTGTCATGATGATGACGCAAACATCGGGCGCACCGATGCTGCAGCGTTCTATCTGTTATACCCGCCCGATGGTGTGATTGCGCTCCCCGGAACTTGGTTCAATAACAAGTCAAGGGCGATCCAATCGGCAAACCTGCTAAAGTAGGCGGAGCGGTCGAATCGCGGTGCCGGAGGCTTCGAATGGGTTCTGTTGCACGATGGACTGAGGGTCGACGGACGTTGGCGATAGTTGCTCTTGCGACTAGCCTTACGGCATGCGGCTCGATCCAGAACATGATACCGGATCCGGCAAATTTCAAATTACCGGATCGTGCAACCCTTCTGCCGCCCACCTCGAGCTCTTACGCCGCCCCGTTATCTACAACCAAGGCGGTGGGACCGGCCGACCTCGTCGATGGGCAGGGCCAGTGCGCCGAATCGACATCGTCGGATGCGGCGCCGGCGCGCGGCGTCGGCCTCGACATGACGGAATGTCAAGTGGTCCGCGCGCTCGGTCAGCCGCAGGCGTTCGACGTCACGCCGCAGCCGGGCGGTCGGCGTCACGTTGTTCTGACCTACAAGACCGGCGAGCGGGCCGGCATCTATGAGTTTGTCGATGGCCGGCTGACCGGAATCGAGCGCGGCGAGGAGCCGCCGCCGGCTGACGTGAAGAAGCCGGCAGCAAAGAAACCGAGACCGCCCGCGTGAGGATGTGCGCGATGCGGCGCCGGCGCAGATTTCGACCAGATTGAGGCACCCGCTCTCTGCTGGTGCTCCCGCGACAAGCCAGCCTCGTGATTCCCAGACCAGCCCTGTGATTCAAATGTGGCCGAGTGGCCGACATCCGCGCTAAGTTGCAAAACGACGACAAGTCCGCGAAAGCGCGACCCAAGGCAACGCCCTCGAAAGTTGCCCGCAACCGAACACACGCAAGGATGAATTCATGTGCAAGCAGCACGTCGAGACTAAGCGACTCGGGCAATTGACAGCATATGGCGCAGCACTCGCGCTTGCAGCGGCTTTGTCGGCAGCGCAGCTGGCAACGCCGGTGCTGGCGCAGCAGACCCGGCCGGCTGCCCAGCAGAGTGCAGATGCGCCCCGCCCCAATGCAGCTGAACAGGGCGGTCGGGTGGCGCGCCCTCAGAACGAAAATTCGCCGCGCCTTCCCGCCGATTCGATCACCGAGCATGCCGTCGAATTGCCGGGCCGCACGCTGCATTTCAAGGCGACGGCAGGCTCGATCCCTCTCAACGATGCGGAAAGCGGCAATCTGCAGGCGGAAGTGGCTTTCGTCGCCTATGTGCTCGGTGACGCCAGTCGTCCGGTAACCTTCTTGTTCAATGGTGGCCCTGGCGCCGCGTCCGCTTACCTCAACATCGGTGCGGTGGGTCCGTGGCGGTTGCCTCTCGATAACATTTCGGCGTCGGCGACGCCGCCACTGGGTCCCAACGCCGACACCTGGCTCGACTTCACCGACCTCGTATTCATCGATCCGGTCTTGACCGGCTATAGCCACATCGTGGCGAGCAGCGACAACGCGCGCCGCCAGCTGCTGTCGGTGGAGGGCGATGCCAACGCGCTCGCGGTGGTGATTCGCAAGTGGGTCGAGAAGAACGGCCGGCAGGGTGCGGTCAAGTTTCTGGTTGGCGAAAGCTATGGCGGGTTCCGCGTGCCCAAGGTGGCGCACGCTCTCGTTGACCAGGGGGTCGGCGTGCGCGGGCTGATCATGATCTCACCGGTGCTGGACTTCAGCAATTTCGCCCAGCGCCGCCACAATCCAATGTCGTGGGTCACTCGCCTGCCGTCGATGGCGGCGACCGTGATGGAAGCGACGGCGCCGTTCGACCGCAATGCGCTGCGCGAAGTCGAGAACTATGCGGCCGGCGATTATCTGCGCGATCTCATGCGCGGCGAACGTGATGCTGAGGCAGTCGAGCGTATGACGCCGCACATTGCAGCTCTCACGGGCCTCGATCCGGCCCAGGTGAGGAAGCTCGCCGCTCGCATCGACAACGGCACGTTTCAGCGCGAGCGCAATCGTGCTTACGGCACGGTGGCGAGCGTTTATGACCCGACCATCACCGCCTTCGACCCGTCGCCGCACGCGGCGCAGAGCCGCTTTTCCGATCCGGTGCTCGATGCCATCGGGCCGCCGATCACCGCCGCCATAACGGCGCTTTATCAGGGCCCGCTGAAGTGGCATGTCGAGCAGCCCTATCGTCTTCTCAACGGCGAGGTCAACGGCCAGTGGAACTGGGGTCGTGGCCGCGCAGGTCCAGAAGTCGTCGACGATCTGCGCAACGCGCTCGCCTCCGACCGTGATCTTCAGGCGATGGTCGCGCACGGCGCCAGCGATCTCGTCACGCCGTATTTCGGCAGCCAGCTGATCCTCGATCAGATGCCGGTGTTCGGCTCCGCCGACCGCCTGAAGCTCACCGTCTATGGCGGCGGCCACATGTTCTACTCCCGCGACGCCTCCCGGCGGGCGTTCCGGGAAGATGCGCTGGCGCTCTATCGGGCGGCGCTGCAGAAGGAGTGAGCGGCGCTGCGGCGGCGGGGTGCCAAAAATAGGCGAGAAAATTCAGCGTTTCTCATAGCCAGCGGTCAAATACAACCGGCTTGTCTTTGCCGCGGGGCTTGCGGCCCGGCAGCCCATGCTCAAAGGCGACGCGGCCATCGGCTGTGGACAATAACCGCGATGGGCCTCTTGCGGTCACGCTCGCGGGCGCAGCGGCGCGCGTCCCCATCCGGCGTAGAAGGAGACGGCCCCTGCCGCATCGCGTCTTGCGTCGGGATCACCTGCAGTGCCGCGTGCCTTATCGAACGGTCCGCGCTCGGCCGATAATTGCGAGCCCAATCGGCATCCGCGGCCTGCTCGATCGCCAGTCAAGCGATGACAGGGGGACGCGCGACGGATCGGATGACACACAGATTGGACGACAATGTATGTTCCCGCGAAAGTAAGCTATGATGGCAAAATTCAACGGAACGCAGCGTCCTAACAGCGAGCCGAATAC
>JASHYD010000677.1 GCA_030043175.1 Xanthobacteraceae bacterium
CTTTCGCAAAAGATATGGCAGAAGATCATAATCCTGCAGGAGCTTACAACCGTGCCGGATAGTGCGACGGTTCCTCGCGACGGCGACAGGGCCGCCATTCCCGCGACCGATTAGGCTCTTGTGGGCTGGCTCAATGCCGCTTGACGAACGTCAGAACGGTCGCGTTGAAAACGTCGGGGTGCTCCCAGGCGATCGCATGGCCGGAATCCGGCACCATGACCCATTCATGGTTCGCCAAATGCGCCGCCCAGGCGCGCATCAGCGCCGGCGGCGCGAGGAGATCAGCATCGGCCGCCATCACCAGCACGGGCATTGTGAGGTGCTCAAGCTTGGCGAAGGTGTTCGCGCTGCGCAGCGGTTGGGCTGCGGCGCCTGCTTGCTGGGCACGCCTCTCGATTTCGATCCAGCGCTTCGTCCCCTCCGGGTTGGCGCCACGGTATGACGGACCCACTTCCCGATACACCGCGGGCAGCTTGCGAAGCTCGGGAATTTCGATCCGGGCGGTGAAATCTCGCATCTCCTTTTCGCCGAACTGTCCGGTGCTGGCGGCGACCACCAGGCTGCGCAGGCGGTCCGGGCGCCAGGCCGCATAGTCGATTGCAATGAAGCCGCCGCCGGCTACTCCCACCAGGTGGAATTTGTCGAGCTTGAGGTGATCGGCCAGCGCGTCGAGATCGCCCGCAACACTGCCGGGTTGCCGGCCAGTCGTTGGGTCTGCCATGCTCTTGCCCCAGCCCCGGCGGTCGAAGGCAATGACACGGTAGCCTTCCTGTGCAAAGGCCATCACCTGAGGCTCCCAACTCTCGCTGGTGCCGGTGTTGGCATGCAGGAGGACGATCGGCGTGCCGGCGCCCCCGGTGTCGGTGAACCACAGCTTGACGCCTGGAAGTTCCGCATACCGGCCGGCAGGAGATGATTCGGCGGCGCGTCCGTGTGGCGCGAAACTCAAACCTGCAACCGCTAAGATCGCGGCAATTCGCAGCGAGCTTGGGCAAATGCTCCACATCTTTTGCTCCGTGGTTGAAAGATAGCGAGCCTCATCGGGGTCTTCCCACGCTGAAGGCGGCGAGGAAGTTTCGCAAAAGGTGCCGTCGCGTACTGTCCAACCGGGCAAAGAATCTCGTTGAGCTGTGCCGCCGAGCCGACATGCAGAGGATGCCCGCGATGCCTTCACGGCTGAGCGTCATGCGGCTCGGCGTTTGTACTTTTGAAGCTCGCGGCGTGTCTCTGCCAGTTCTTGGGAAAGCCTATCTATTGTGCGATCGCGCTGGGCCAAATCGATCCGGAAAAACTGTTCCTGCCGGGTGAGAACCCGTCGCCTGTCAAGGTAAGCCGCAAGTATCATCATGAGTATTATCGTTACATTTTGCCACGTCATCGCTTCCCTCCTGGCGGCCCTAACGCCGTCCAGCAATTCGCCTGCCAAGCCTAAACTGGCGAAGCGGCGTATAGCTTGGGCGGGCCGCCGCCTACCGGCCGGACTGCCGCGCCATCTATGGCCACCTATCGATAGCAGCTATGAACTCGGGCTGCCACTGTGGCTTTACCAGCGTTTGGTATCGACATCTGAGTCGTTCGTCGGCTTCGCGGACCATTCGGCCTTCAATGCGAGCGCCTGATTGCCGTATCGCAGGCTAATGCCGCGGCGCTGACAAGCCTCAATGCGCCGTTGCGGCGCGGCGTTGTAGACGCAGAACGCGTCGGCGGTCCCCCTGCGCAGAGGTTCGAAGGGGCGACCACAAGGGCCGCGCCTCGACGAGGGGGTCCGAGAGAACTCGGCGGGCGCGCGCTGGGACGATCGGCGTATTTATTCCGCCACCGGCTCGGTTTGCGGCTTGTCCTTGTCTGTGATGTTGAGTTCGATGGAGCGCGCGGGCTTATCGGAGAGGTTCTGGTTGCGGTGGATGGTGCCGCGCGGAACGTAGATGAATTCACCGGCCTTGAGCACGCGCGGCGGCTGGCCCTTGATCGTGTAAGTGACCTCTCCCTCCTGCACAGCCCACCATTGGTCGCCCGGATGGCGATGAAATTGGTTTCCGGCGCCCGGCGGAATGACGACTGATTGCAGCCGCACCTGGCGCGTCGGGTCCTTCTCGAGCGGCATCACGAAATACGGCGTGGGCTGAAATCGCGGCCCCTGCGGCTGCGGCGTCTGCGAGAACGCCGGAGCCGCCACAGCGGTGGCCACGATGACGACTGGGACGATTAACTTGTGCATGGCTCCCCCTCAATCCGAACACGCAAGCGGCGCGGTTCCGGTTCGTGAATGTGGACGCCCTGGATGGACCGGTCCGGGCCCGATAATAAACCAAAGAACGTCTACGCAGCACCGCCGCAGGTCTCGCTCAGACCCGATCCGACGCGGCTATGCTGGAACAGTTCGCGATATGACCGGATCGCTCCCCGGCGGCATGCCCTTTGCTGATCGCTGGCATCCACGGCTTTCTTGCGACCGATCAGTAGGCAAGAGCCGGCATGGCTGGCCATGACTCCTGCAGCATGCTCAACGCAACCGTAAAATACCTTAATCGGCTTCGCGGCAGTCCCGCGCAAGCGGCAGTCCCGCGCAAGCGGCAGTCCCGCGCACTACTCGTCCACCGGCTCAAGGAGCGGCTTGTCCTTGTCCATGATGTTGAGTTCGATTGTACGGGACGGTTTGTCGGTGAGGTTCTGATTGCGATGGACCGTGCCGCGCGGAATGTAGACGCTGTCGCCGACTTTGAGGGTGCGCGGCGGCTGGCCCTTGATGGTGAAGGTGACCTCTCCCTCCTGGACGGCCGACCATTGATCACCCGGGTGCCGGTGAAAGTTGTTGCCCTCTTTAGGAGGTATGGTGATCGACTGCAGCCGCACGAAGCGCGAGCCATCGTGCTCGAGCGGCGTCGTGTAGTAGACCTTCACATTGGGATTAGGCGCCGGTGCTTGCGACCAGGCGAGGCCGCCGGCTGCGCCGATGGCGACGAGGGCAGCCGGAACGATCAGCTTGTTCATGAGAACCTCCCCAGATTTATTCTTCCGTTTTTCAATTTCATCAATGTTAGTGCATTTCCGCCCGTTGTGCAAAGAGGGCTCCGCTGCGTCGCAGGTCGGCAAAAACAAGCGTGTCCATCAAACCCAACAGCCGCGGGCACGCGCGCAACCGCTCGCTTTGACGCCCGCAACGAACGTCTGGATCGGCGGAATTGTCGAATTGCAGCGTCCTTCGCGGCGCAGCGATCGGACATCCAGATGCTGCTGCCATTGCTGCGATCGACTGGATCTTGATGGCCTGACGACATTTCCGACCATCGGCCGAGCTGCGATTAGTTTCCTGCCTCTAGCCTGGGATTGGGCACGCCGTTCGGATCGGTGCGCCGGGTCCGGGTGTCCCGCAAGCATCATCAATGCGCCGGCGGCGACTCGATCAGTCGGCTTGATTGCGCGCGTTCCTCCCAAAGTGAGCGTATCCGGGGGTTGCCTGCGAACTATCCGTACGTCCGTTCGTTTGCCCGACTTGAGCTCAGCAAAACGAACTGACGCGGATCGTTTGCCGACCCGGTCACGCAACCCAGGCTTAATACTCGGAATGATAGCAGAGAGTCGCGGTTTCCATAGAAATATGAAAGTCAATTGCAAGCGATTGATTTCCGCACAAAATCGTCCAATTATCCACTCACTTCTGCCTGAGCGCCCGTGTCTCGTAGAACGGGCTTTGGGGTCCGGAGGGTGTAATGCGGCATCGAGTCAATCCACTGGTCTTTGTGGTTTCTGTCAGCTTGTCGGCCGCGGCGGCGTTGCTTGGCGCAACCTGGGCGGCATCGGCAGCCGAGGGATGCTTCGAAAAACCAGGAAGAGAGATCGAGCTGGGTCACTGGTATTACCACACAGACCGGCTGCATCACCGGCGGTGCTGGTTCTTTGAACCATCAGACTCAGCGGTCACCCCGAGCGCATCCACTGAGCGAACGCCAGCCCCGAACGCGAATTACGATCCGCCGTGGTATTTCCGTTTCGCTACGGGCATCGCACAAACCTTTTCGGGAGAACCGAAACAAAACAGTATGTCGAGCCCTTCGACGGAAACTTCACAAAGTAATATATCGGCTTATTCGTCGGAACTCCCACAAAGCAGTATACTGAACAACCCAGGCTCAGTAACGCGAACCGCCTCGCCAAGGCACTCGACGATCCGTAAGATCGCGAGGCAGGATCAGCCGCAGCTTGCGCCGGCCCCGACGACAACTGGTCTTGCCAGCGCGGAACAGCATAACCAGGTGCCCCCGCAAAGTGCCGCCGAAAAGGACGAGAAGCAGGCACGGCAACTCACCGATGCCGAGCGTCAGTCACTGTTCGAGGACTTCTTAAAGTGGTACCGGGACAGGGGTATCTACGGTCAGCCGTGAGGTTTCGGGGAGTTTCGCCCCCAGCCTCCGGGCGTTGGGTTGGAATACGGCCTAAAGCGACATTGCAGACAGGTTAAGGACCACCCCTCGCTGCTGCGGCTGAAGCCGGGGATCGCCCCAGCGCGCGAGGCTCGCATCAGCTTTCGCGGCCGCTTGCCTGCGCTATAGGGTTGATGACAGACCTCAGCGCAGTGGATTTGCGGGCTACGGGAGATCGACCAGATCGCCGGCTTGTGTTCATTCCGCCGCCTTGAGCAGCGGCGCGCCGCCAGCGCGAAATTGCTCCAGCAGCGCCGTCTCCTCGGTCTTGGCGGCTGCCAAATGGCGCAGCTTGACATGACCGAAGCCGCGGATTTTTTCTGGGATGGACGCAAGGCCGACCGCGAGATGATGGTTGTCGGGCGCGAGTTTCGCCAGCAGCTCATCGAGCAGCGTTTCATAGTCGCGCACGAGCTGCCGCTCGGTCCTGCGGTCGGCCGTGTAACCGAACGGATCAAGCGCGGTCCCGCGCAGGAACTTCAACTTCGCCAGGAGTCGAAAGACCGTGAGCATCCACGGCCCGAAGCTCATTTTGCGCGGCTCGCCGGTCACCTTGGTGCGCTGCGCAAGAAGCGGCGGCGCGAGGTGGAACGTCAAACGCAGATCATCGCCACCGACTTCGTTCCGGACCTGCCGGAGGAAGGCCGGGTCGGCATAGAGGCGCGCGACCTCGTATTCGTCCTTGTAGGCCATGAGTTTGAACAGGAATCGCGCGACTGCCTCTGCCAATCCGCTTTTTCCGGGCGCGCGGGCAATCTCGGCGGCGCGCGCGGCGTCAACGCGGCGACGATAGCGCGCGGCATAGGCGGCGTCCTGATAGGCGGTGAGGAATTCTGCCCGTCGCGCGACGATCTCCTCGAGCGAAGCCGACAGCG
>JASHYD010000678.1 GCA_030043175.1 Xanthobacteraceae bacterium
TCGTGCCCCTGCGGCTCGGGCAAGAAACACAAGCGCTGCCGCACTCGCGCCTAATCGCTAGGCGCAATCGGTGGGGTCTAAAGGCCGCTTGCTGTCCAGTGACTGACACGAGCCAAGCATGTACCTTCGCGAATACGGCCCAGGTGAACACCGAACTTCCGAACGATAACCATCGCTACAGCAGACACACCTAGGTAAAACGCGCTATTGTGTTGCCCACAAAATCATATGGTCCTACGTGCGTGAGTTTGCTGCGCGAATCGAGCCAGATTGTTCCTCCAAGCGCCCGCCACCGACTGCAGAACGCGTAGTCCTCGCTGAGATAGTGTCCAGTTTTATGATCAATCACACAGTCGAAAAGGGCGAAGAGATTGGGACTCTGGCTAGGTAAGGCGCTGTCGTGAGCCGCCGTGTAGCGCGTTTCTCGATATTTTTCCGCCATCAACTCCAGAACACGACGCTTGATCAACAGAAAACCCGCGCCGGCGTAAACACCCGTGACAAATCCGTCCGTGGTCTCGCGCTCTTCACCTTCGCACGGCACTCCTACGTAGCGAAGCTGAGCGGTTTGTAGAGGTTCTCCGCTAGCAGCGCGCTGGAAAGCAGCTTGATCATAGTCGAGCAGTTTCAGCGGATACATGCCTGCCACGACATCCCGGTTGAAGTTCAACATTCGCTGAACCTGGTCCACACTGAAGCCTATGTCCGCGTCAATGAACATCAGATGGGTTTCAGCTGGCTGGTCAAGAAAGCCTGCCACGATTGAATTTCGACCCCGAGTTATCAGAGATTCATAGGCGACAGTTACTATCGACACGTGTAGATCGGGTATTTTATGACAAAGTAAAGCACAGATAGATTGCATATATTGCGTGGTGACCACTCCGCCGTAGCAAGGGGTGCCAATACGAAGACGAACTTGATTCCCGTTCATGCCTGCCTCTGCCGATTTACGCCAGCTGTGACAGCCCGACAGGGCAATAACCAGTGAATAAATCAGGGCCCTGTCAGCGTTGTCTGCCATAACGGCAAATGAGCGCATCGCACTGAATAAGCCGCCCGCGCGAAGCTTTCCAATAGCACGGTCTCCTGCAACCCTGCAACTGCAGCCCTGGGGGGCAGGCGCGTTGCGGTCGCCGTCGCAAAGAGTCGAACGCCCGAAAACTGACAAGACAGCAAAGCGGGCATCTAAAACCTATAAACAAGTTGCAGGAAACCAGGGCTCAACTCACCTCGCTCTGGGTCATCAAGCCGAGGTCTACTGCAGGTCAATTCTCGATCTCCGACATCACCTTGAGTTGGCCGATGTCAATTAATTATACAATATTAATTATGCAGTTCAACGCGGTGAGTTATGTCATTTCTTAATTTTTGTAATTTTTTTTACCTTGTTTTGATCGGCGTCGGTTTGCCGGGGGCAACCGAGATGAGCGACGACTTGAATGGTGGGTAGTGATAGATTGCTTACTACATCGATTCTTCCTGCTCTTCCAGCAGCAATGCATTCAGCGATGTATCGAAACAGTTGCCGCAGAGTACGGGTGATGTGTAGAACGTCGCGTTCAATGCCGCCAAGCTCGCCGAGGCGGCCCAAGACGCTGGATGGGCAACCGGTCTCGCCCGAACCTTGGCCAGCGGAGGCCGCGTCCGCGAGTAACGCGCAGCGGGGCGGATTGAACTTTGCCTCGGCAGCGAATGACGCGGAGTCGTCAGCACCGGCCGGCTCGACCCCAAAGAAGCACGAGCCCGGCGGAAGGAGGCACGTGAGGGATTGACAAACCCCGGCCCGTTACAGAAGCAAGGTTACTAGCGTACCGGTAGGAACTTGCTACGATGCCACAAAATGGCGCTACCCTGGGCAACGGGTCATAAATAGGACGATCGTTATATGGAGCAGTTGCGCGCACGACTCGTATCAGGTTCTTGGCCCAAGGCTGCCGTCGCCGCCCATCTACCCGACACGGCAGCTACCAGGATAAGCCGCCATCGATGAGCTGCCCGTGATTGGCTGAGGGTTCAATCTTCGCGCCGACAAGCCCCGCCAGCGGCGGTCTCGATTATCTCCCAGCGATTCGGCTCGCGTTGCGCGGACTGGTGCGCCGGAGGCAAAGCTTACCGGCTTCGAATCGCCGGACCAGCGGGGTGAGTCGCTCGACCATGTCATCACTCACCCGCCCACTATACCGCGCCCGGTAGACCATTCGGTGAGCGAACCGCGCAACAGCAGTCGCAGACAATCCTCTTCTGAAGCATGCTTCGCTTTTGCCGCGGCCTTGAGCGCTGTAATTCATACGGCTGCGTGCGCATCTTTGGGTAGAATGACCGGTTCATGGTGTCTTTAACAGGCGACACAATCCGCACTTGGGAGAATTGAACCTAACTTTGGTCATGCGATCATGATCGGCATGTGCTCCATTGTTTATCGAGGAGCACTTCACCATGCGCTTCGCATATGCTGGCTTCGATTGTTGGCGCGTCGTGTTCGACGCGTTCGTCGCGCACGGCTGGGAACCCGTGGCGCTGTACACGCAGCCGCTCGACAACCGGCTGGACTCCAACGACGAGATGGTGGCTCGCGCCACACATTTCGACATTCCGGTGCAGCTGTCGAAGATCCGTCCCGACGACCTGCGCGCGCTCGAGCAGCAGGATTGCGACGCGCTGATCATCGGCGGCTACCGCTGGAAGATTCCAGACTGGAGCGCGCATCTGCGTTACGCCGTCAACTTTCATCCTTCACCGTTACCCGAGGGCCGCGGCTCCTTTCCGCTGACGCAGGCGATACTCGAGGGCCGGCGCGAGTGGGGCATCAGTTGCCATCGCGTTGCGCCGAGCTTCGATACCGGCGCATTGCTCGACAGTGAGCGTTTCGCGCTGGACGCCGACGAATGTTACGAGACCTTGCAACTGCGGCTGCAAATGGCCGCGCGGCGGCTCGCCACGCGCGTTGCGCGCGATTTTCAGCGGGCCTGGGACGAGAGCCAGCCACAGGGCAAGGGCAGCTACTGGCCCCTGCTCACCGACGCGCAGAAAACGCTGGATTTCACGCGCCCCGTCGACGAGGTCATGCGCGTCGTGCGCGCTTGCGGCCTCTCCGAAGAATGTCTTGCGCCGCTCCAGGGCATGCGCGTTTTCGTGCGGCGTGCAACCGCATGGGTCGAGGCCCACGACTACACGCCAGGGCAGATCGTGCACCGGTACCGTCGATGGATCGTGATCGCCGCCGCCGATGGATTCGTCGCACTGATCGAGTGGAGTACGCTGAGCCCGACCCAGCGCAGCCTTGTCGGAGGTACCATCGATGGATCGTGCGGCCTGTAAGTTCACCCGGCCGCGCGCGATCACGCCCAAAAGCAGCAGCAAGAACAACCAGCGATCGCATCTGAGCAGGTGCCTGCCAGGCGCGCGCCTGGCGCGACACCCCGGCCATCGCCGCCACCGCGACAGCGGCACACGCTTGTCGCCGCGGCACGCCGGGCGAAGCGATCAGACGCAGAATACAAAGGATGTCACACGGCGGCAGAACCCGCGGCAGAACCCATGGACCTGCCTTATGACCAACTGCCTGCACAACTGCGATATCATGAAGGCCGGCGAACGATTCCCGGCGATGGTGGCCGCGGCACTGCGCCAAATCGTGCGCGCGATCTTGGTCATGAATGTCGGAGATCCGACCGACAGTTCCCTTGAAACCTGCAACATGACCCACGCGTGCAGGCGAGGGGGGACAGCATGAAAGCCACTACAGTATCGCGCCGGCAGATGCTGGCGACCATGCCGGCTGCGGCCGCTACAATGACGGGAGGCACTGCCACTGCGGGGGCATCGCCAGATGATCCGGTGTTCGCCGCCGTTGAGCGACACCGCCAGGCGATCCAAGCGCGATTGCTGGCGCTCCGTACAGACCAGCCCGATGACATTTCCAATCAGTTGCTGAGCGCGGAAGGCGATGCGTTCCTCGCCTGGCTGCAAACGCCGCCGACCACGCTGGCCGGCGTGGTCGCCACCCTTGAGCATGCCTCGTGCCGTCCGTCGGACAATGTCTTGCCGGGCGACTACACGTACGCACACCTAGCGGAGAGCGCGCAGTATTTCGGCAACATCCGGAAGGCCGGCGAGCAGTTTCCGGCGATGATCGCCACAGCGCTGCAAAAAATGGTGGTTGAGAAATCACTTTAAGAAACCACTACAACGAATGCGTAACGTAGACTCATGTTGTGTCGTCATCAATTTCCGCCAAGCTTCGTCCATCCTGTTGGACCGGCGAGAACCCGGTTTTGTCGACGTCCCGTCACCGTCCCCTCAGAATGTCGTTCATCTGCTTCGTGTCGAGTTGCCCGGGCGCTGTGACGGGCGTGCTTAGGGCCTGATCCGGCGCCGCCGGCCGCTCGGGTGTTGCTGGTGTGGCGATGCGCTTTAGCGTAGGGCTTACAGCGAGGATCGGCGCGAACAGCGTGGCCGTGTTGAAGCTCGACGGATCCTTCGGATCGAGGCCCCCCTCCTTGTGGAGCGCTTCAATCTCGCCACGCGTATCAAAGAGCAGCGAGCCGGAGCTGCCACCGAGCGTTTCGCAGTGATGCGGCAGTTCCGTGGCTTCGGTTGCTCGCGCGGCGCGAGACAGTGGAACCGGCTCATCATCTTGGGGCGTCCGAGCAGGTGATGGATCACCGTCAACGACTGGCCGGGCAGCCCAGGGGCGAATTGGAGTTTGACCGCTCTATAGGCAGTGTTGGACTGGCCTTC
Source organism: Xanthobacteraceae bacterium (assembly GCA_030043175.1). The sequence goes on from JASHYD010000678.1 coordinate 4,744, forward strand.
CGCCTTGACGAGCGCATAGTCGAGCGGGGCGTTCCATTCGGTGGACTTGACAGCGATGGCGTAGCGTTCTGCGCGCTTGCCGTCGAGCGCCAGGTAGTCGAACAAGATCGACGCCTTGACGGGCTCGAGCTCGCCCTCGGTAGGCAGGCAGTGATGGTTGGTAAGGATGTAGTTGTCCGCGAGCAGTGAGCCGGTGCAAGAGACGCCGATTTCCTCGCCAGGCCTGCGGTTGCGCAGCACCACATCGATTTGGCCGATTGGCCGGGCCAGGGCGGCGATCGGATTCTTAGCGTCGAGTTCGCCGATCGGCTCGAAGGCGCCGTTGTTGGCTGCGATGTAGGTCGCGGCGTTGTGGCAGCACGTTCGCGAACATCGCTCCAACGTATTCGTCTATTTTTCTGGTCACGGCATCCCGGATTTGTAAACCCGGCAACCCGCGCTGCTCTCGGTGGAGTCGACATAGCCGCCGGTGGCGGTCTTTCGATCACGGCTCCGCCGCTCTGCGCGCGAGGGCACTCTCGTTTGCAGCGCGCTCCGGTAAGGAGAAATTGGACGAAAGGGAGGACAAGTGATTGTTGGCTCGCGTCTGAGTGCAACCCCATCCGAAAGGGAGGAGAAGTGATTGTTGGCTCGCGTCTGAGTGCAACCCCATCCTAGACGGAAGTCAAAAGCTGAATCAACCGTAAAGCCGCCGCGGTAGAGCTCGGCGCCCGGGCGCAAACCAGCACCCGCCCACGCGGGCGCCGTGCGGCATCGCCAATACAGTTTGTGACAGCGTTGGATTGGAGAGTTGGAACGCCAAGCTGGTCGGCTTGCGCCCGTCTCACAATGAACGATCCAAGTCCATCCAAGGCGGGACCTCGTTGCGTCGAGGGAGCATCTGTGCGAAGGTCAACCGACTCAACGATTGCGCGATTGACAGTCCATCTTTTGGTTTTGAATGACCAGGTTCGCGTTCAGCAGTGCTCTTTCTGCGTACAAGGCAGGGAAGTTGGTTGAGGCAGAGCGGATATGCGAACAAATAATAAACAACAAACGCGATCTCGTGGATGTGCTTTTTCTTCTTGCTATCGTACAATCAAGCCTGGGCAAGCAACACACGGCGCTGGCGAGCTAC
>JASHYD010000679.1 GCA_030043175.1 Xanthobacteraceae bacterium
TCGCGCCGCGGACTCCAGCCGAAGATACGCCCAATCGGATGCGTGCGACGCATTTTGGAAGCCGGGCCTGCCCTCGAGGCCCGCCGAGAAAGGCGCAGATGGGCTGGCTGTCTTCCATGCCGACACTGGCATCTCGACCAGATCGGGCACGCGGCCGGAGGATTGATCTAGTAGGCGCTGCCGGCTTCCGCAACTTCACCGTCCGCGGAATAGGCTATGAGCGTTCAGGCGGCGGAACCAATTCCCGGTCAGTGCCTCCACGAGACGCTATGGTACGGTTCATGCGCTCCTTGAACGGATTGACCCGGCAAACATCAAGAACGACAACCCGTCGATCACCCCAGGACAGCGCGACCGAACGCCAGTAGCCGGCGCTCCCTTAGAACGGACCGCCGCGGAGGAGATGGAAATCCCACGGCGATCCTGACCTAACTTCAATGGAGGTAAGTCAGGCTGTCTGACTTTGGCACACTTTAGGGAAACCGTTGTCGGGGAAGACCCCTGGATCGTCGGTTAATTCGTCGTAATATATTGATTTGTATTTAATGCGCATGTTTGAGCGCTCGCCAAAAATTGGCAATGGGCGGCCTTCGCGCTGCCGCTTTTATTTCGCGGTTTTGGTTTTTATAGTTCGCCGGGGGACGAGAAATCTCAATCATGGAGTGGATGCCATGACTGACATTGACGTTCCGGTCACGCCTGACGTGCCGTGCAATGATGACGATGATCCTGATCCGATTGACCTTGGTCGTCTTGACGCCAGCCTCGATTACTTAGGGCTGTGCTGGGGCGAACCCGACACCGCGGACGCCAGTCACGGAGCCGACCGGTGGGCTCGTTTGTCTTTGATCCGAACAGCGCGTCGACCGTTCTCCCTATCCAGGTCCGCGCGTGCTCGGCGCTTCTTGCCCCCATCTCAACAGGCGCCGAGGTCGGGCGCATAGTTTTGCGAGATTTCCGGCTATGGCGCTCATGGCACTGTGCTGTGATCCGCTGGCCATCGTGCTGACGGCAGCAGCTTCGGCACGGAGGTGACTGGGTAGTCCGGTTTGACCGCCAGTACGGGACGGCCTATGTTGCGGTATAATTCGGCACGTCGGCAAGCACCTCCAAGCACGACGCGATGCCGAGCCGCCAGCGGTTGTTCGTGCCGTCAAAAAATATGTCGGCCGGCACGACAATGGCGGAATTGGTGGTATCGGGTCGATCGGTCTCAATCGGATTGCCGGGCTGCGTGCATTCCTCGACCCCCGGAGCCATGGACACGCCGAGCCTAACAAAACTGCTGCCGTTACGGCCCATCGGTCTTCGCCTGTGCTGCTCGCGGTGGGAACAGGCGCGATGAAGTTCAGTTTCTCCTCGGAATCTGTTTGGAGTGAAGCCGAGCCGCAGTGGCTTGCCGGGCGTCTCCCCGCTATCCATTCCCGCAGACCTTACTTGGCAGGACGGTTCGTGAAGAAGAAGGCGTCCATCCTGGTCCGGACAGACGGCTCTGTGCGCCTTGCAGCGGTCTCGGATACTCATTCGCACCCGCATCCAGCCACCGTGACACGCCTCGCCGAGATTGCACCCGACGCGATCCTCCACGCCGGAGACATCGGCGACCTTGCGGTTCTCGATGAACTTGCCAGAATCGCGCCGATCCACGCCGTGCGCGGCAACATCGACACACGTGCGTGCGATCTGCCCGACGCGCTCGTGCTCGACATCGCGTCAGTCAGTCCGTTGCGAATACTGCTGACGCATATCGCGGCCTACGGCGCGAAGCTGCGTACGCCGGTCGCCCGCATTGCCGAGGCCGAGGGCGCCACGCTGATTATCTGCGGCCACTCGCACGTACCATTCATCGGCGGGGACCGAGGGATCACTATGTTCAACCCCGGTTCCATCGGGCCGCGCCGATTCATGCTGCCGATTGTGTTTGGCATGGTCGATGTCACGCCATCCGGCGTCAATCTCGCGCATATCGACGTCGAAACTGGCGCAAGATGGCTCCCGCCGCGACAATGAAGCCGCCAGCGATATACCCCTCACGATCCTTTAACCCCGCGTTTGTGCACAACCAACCCTGAGGGCGCGACCCAATTGCCCAATTGTCAACGTCGCCGGGAATTGGCAGCGCATCGATCTGTACTGGAGGATGTCCCGAGTACGGATCGACGTCGTTACCTCATGCGATCGCGAACTTCTCAGAAGGGCATCGAGGGTAATGCTGATCGCCATCCGATTTGTTTCGCGTCTTGCCGTCACACCTTCCGTAACTGCAACACTGTTGCACGCCCTGGGGGACTCAGGGCAGCGGTGGACGCGCCTCGAGCAATTCCACTCGGCTCCAGCCGGATGAGTCGGCCAATTGCGATCATCGCATCCCTTCCGCGCGCATACGTAAACGATGTAACGCGATAAAATAAACACGAAGTAAATAAAGACAGATATTATATATAACAAATAAACAACCACTGTCAGTTCAGATATTAACGCAATTTAATTATGGGTTCATTATCCGGCAAGCTAGCTAATGTATAGACGTATGGTGTGCTGGAAATAGGCTCGCGTTTGTCGCGTGGACTCAGCGCGGTTCCAAAGCTGATGGGCCTCTCGGAATGAGCATCGTGGAAATGGATATGAAAACAGGCTGGCGGAGAATGCGTTCGCTTCTGGGCGTCGCGGCATGCAGCGGCGCGATGACCGTATCCGCGCAGCCCGCCGATTTATCGGCGAGACAGCCGTCCGCGAGCTCGGCCGCCTACGCTCCGCAAGCCGTGAATTGGGCCGGCTTTTATATTGGTGCGCATTTGGGCGGTGCTTGGAGCGACGCCGAATGGACGGACCCCGTCTCCGGATTGAGCAATAATCTCTCCGATGCGGGGGTATTAGGCGGCGCCCAACTTGGCTTCAACTATCAGTTCGACGCGATGGTGCTAGGTCTCGAAGGGGATTTCTCAGGCACGAGCCTGAGCACCTCCGCTACAGACGCCGCCGGGTTCGTCCACAGCACCAGCACTTATTGGACCTCCACCATTACTGGGCGATTGGGCTATGCGATCAATCGGGCGCTGTTCTTTGCAAAGGCCGGTGCCGCTTTCGCCGACGAGAGAGATACCGTGACCAGTCCGCTTGGTGTACCTTCGGGCACCAGCACCACGCAAGTCGGCTGGACTGCCGGTGGAGGCGTGGAATATGCGATGGATCGCAACTGGTCGGCTAAGATCGAATATGATTATCTCGGGTTTGGATCTCAGAGCGTCCCAGCTGCTGCGCTCGCCGGCGCACCCGGCTCGGTCGGTCTGAATATCCAAAGGGTGATCGCCGGAATCAACTACCGCTTCTGAGGCCGAACATAGGACCTGGTTGCCGGGCCGGAGGGTTCCGGTCAGCCCTTTGTTGAGGACGAGGAGCATCTGGCGCGACGCTCCCCACACGCGGCGGCGATTTGGCGCCGAACCCCTCAGCTAACTCTACTTAAGCCTGTTGAAAACCAATTCCGGTTTACAACATGGGGTGGAGCGCAGGTTATGGCCCACCTCTGGCGGTCGTACACAGTAAGGCGCCGAGCATTATGCCTATCGAACGCACGTGGCTTGCAACGAGCCGAGGGGGACGATCGCGAGGCGATCGTGCTGCTTCCGCCGCTGCGAGCTGAGCCGCAAGCTCACCGCACACAAGTTCTCGAGGAATTTGTCGGCTCCACATGAAATAATGAAATGCTGGTAATTCTCTTTAATGGACCATCCAAGTTGTCCGTAATGTTTGCCACTTCGCGTCCCTCGTAGGTCTGTACGATAAGGACGCTCAGCAAGGTGTATCTCGACGGCGACGGTCTCGGCAGGGATACGAGCTGGGACTCCGGAGATTGTCACTTCCGGCTAACAAGGGCCGGATATCAGTCGCAAACAGTTAGCGCGGCCGGCGTCACTGCGCGGTCCGCCCTTGAGGATCATAGACAGCAATCGGCAGGTCAATTCGCTCCTGCCGAAGCCATAAGATGAGCTGACGCACGCTGCCAATCTCGTTAAACCTGCGGAACACCGACGACAACGTTTCACGGATCCGCAGCTCAGGATCCTGTTCGAGGCGATCACCAACGCTGCGTCGGTAGCCACTCGCCGCCGTGGCGTAGGAACCGGCATCTAACGCAACGCGACGAATGAATGAAACCGCTGGAGACCAGGGTGGGTCGCCCCGGCCTCCGCAGGCTCAAAAGACACCTCCGCAGGCTTACAGACGGATGCCGCCTCAGGACCGCGGTGGGCCATGCCTCAAAACTAGTGGTGGTCGAAGTCGTCGTCGTCGTCAGTATCATGCTCATAAACAACGATGCACCCGGCAGAGCTGCCGCACAGCAGTTGGCCCACCGTCGAGCTGCCGGTACCGGCTGTCGTGTTGGTGTCGCCGCCGATAACGCCCGTGGCCACCTGCGGAACGAAGATCAGATTCCGCCTAGAATCGGCCGCTACTGAATGCGAGTCAGATGATTGTGGGATTGTTTGCACCAGCACACTCGAATCGTTGACGATACCAAGCACAGCGCCCGAACCAAGCAGGGAGCCGGCCGGGTTGATCGCGTCGCTGGCGGCCAAATAGTAGCGATTGTCGCCCGCGTTGAACCAGACCTCGTCAGAGCCGGTGATGTTTGCGGCAGTCGCATAATTCTTCGTCACCCCATTGATGACGACCGTGCCAGTGTTGCTTGGATCGTTGCCAGGGTCGCAGCCCTCCAGCAGATTCCCATGGGTGTCGAGCGCAATGCCATTTGGTCCGCAGTTGTTCAGTGGCACGACTCCTACGTTTGTCGTCGAATTGAATGCACCTATCACTGCCGTTGGCGTTGTCAGGCTCGTCGGATCGATCACGATCAAGCCTCCGCTGCAGGGGACACCGCCGGACAGCTGCCCATAATTGCACCCGGAGGGGTTGTTGGCGATGGTCGGCAACGAGGCATAGAAGCGTTTTGTTACCGGATCCCAGATCGACCCCTCGAACCCGAGGCCGAAACCAGGCGGAATGATTGACGGATCAATGGAGATCTTCGTGATGATTGTGACATTGCTGGTCGCAGCGTCCCCGTTTGCCACAAACAGCGTCGCAAACGGAGGATCGTCGGCATTGTTCACGGCAAGCAACAGTTTGCCGTCCGTCGTCAGGGACATTTCGTCGACGCGGAAGGCGCCCGAGGTGCTGATTGTTTGTTTGAGGGCCGTCGCCGTCGGAGCTTCCAAATCGAATACCTTGAGGGTGCTGTTACCATCGCCGCCGTAGAGCCATCGACCGTGGAACGCATTGCCGTCCGGCCCCGAAAGACTAGTGACTACCGCAGTATGGGTAGAATTAAAGGCGGTGCCGACGAAGCCGCCGAGGGTTCGCTTGAACTTGAGAGTCCGCGTATCAACAACGTCGATGCCCGAGTTGGAGCGATCACTAAAGTAATACTCGGCGCGATCTGGATTTACCGAACTGATGTCGAACGACTGCAGTGGATTGCCCGGAATGAGAATTGCGGTCACGCATCGCGTATGACCCGTTGTTGGCGCCCCGGGGCCCGCGCAAGCGGCCAAAGTCGGTGAACACTGCATCAGTGACCCAACACCCAGCAACGCACCTACCAGGGTGCTTGAAAAATATGAAACTAACCTCGTCATCTGAGACCTCCCGTGAGAAGAGCCGTTCGCGGGCCCTCTCAGCAGAGAACATCAAGTGATAAATGGGCATATTCCAGTCGCTTAGGTAAAAGATAAATTACATCTTTATGACACATCCATGAGGCACCACCACGAAGCAAAACATCGCCAGCAGACGAACGGCACATTACCAATTAGTATAGATTAGCCGCACCCGTTAGGAGCATACAGCCGGTCCGCCCACTGACACCGAGCGCCTTGGCGATGGCCGTGGCACCGAAGCCGTGGGATTTCTGGCCGGCCGCCCCCGCCATGGGGACGCGGGCGAGGATGGCAGCCTTGCCGGGTCCGGGCGATGCTTAATATACTGATCCTCATTTGACGGTATTCAATCGCCCGTCGCGTCGTGTCATTTTGGGAGCCCAGCGCAGGGGAGCGATCCATGAAATGGATCGCTGCAGGCGTTGCGGGGTGGCGCATTCGGTCGCCGTATTTGCGGTGCAAAACGGAGGAGAACGCCAGGGCGGAGGGATTTCTATTTCGTGGAGGCGATGAACCCTTCATCACGGCCGCCGGTTCCACTTGGGGTATCGCCTCGGCGTCTTCGATAGTGAACGGGAAGCAGCGCGAGAGGGTCAATCCTGCCCAAGCCAAGATGGGTCAAAAGCAAAGGCACGCGAGCCCGTTCTCCGCGGCGGTAACGACCGCGATAGGCCGCTCTACCGCGCTCGCTTCGGCGGGCAGTTTGCCAGCAACTCAAAGCGACGACATCCCTTGTGTGGCCATCAAGAACTGACGACTAAGATTGCATACAACTCTCGCGCCGCGGCTGCGCTATTTCAGCGGCCAACCCAACGGCCGCGCAGTTGCCCGCAGCAAGTTGACAGCCGCTCCTCGGAAGTCACCATCGCAATGCGGGCCAGCTGAAATAGCGCAGCCGGCTTTGACCGGCTCCGCCGATTTGCGCGGCGCCGCAAGTCGGCAGCTT
>JASHYD010000680.1 GCA_030043175.1 Xanthobacteraceae bacterium
GGTCTCAATCCGGCCATTGACGTGCAACGTTTCGCCGATACCGACCGTGAGGCCGCCTTTTACGGCCGAACCTGCGATCTTGCCCGTGAGATCGGTCACCGCAACCTCGCGACCGTTGATCGCCAAATGCGCGCGCAAGTCAGCCGGAACCGCCGCCGACCCCGGCAGCCGCGGCAGCTGTGTGTTGGCTGCGCGCAGCGCGACATCGAGGGTGCCGTCGCCTGACAAGGTCATGGTTCCGGCCGCGCTCGCATTGAGATCCGTGCCGGTAAACTTCCCGTCGACCCTAAACACGCCTTTTGGGGCGCCGTCAGCACTAAACGTAATCCGGGCGGGGCGAGAATCTGGGGTCGCCAAGGCGGCAAGCCCGATCAGGCCGGCGAGCGCGCGCCCATCCGCCGCGTCGAGGCGGCCGCCGATATGCAACGCGGCCGCCGCGGGATCGGAAATTTCACCGTTGCCGCTGCCGTCGAAGTTAATGTCGATGCCCGCAATCGTGCCGTCAAGCTTGAGTTTCGCGGCCGTTCGCGGGCCTGTCCTGTTGGCGGGTCGCGGCTCCAGATCGAGCTTGGCATTGACCTTGAGCGGCGCGATCCGCGGGCCATACTTGTGCACGGCATCTGACGCTTGGGGCAGAAACCTGTCTGCCATTATCGCAACGCCATCCAGATGCGGCGCCCTCAACGACAGGGCAAGCGAGCCGCGCCACGCGTCGGCGGAATTGTCGAGGCGGCCGCTGGCGTCAATCGAAGCGCCCCCGACGTCGGCGATCGACAGCCGTTCGATCTTCAGCCCCGATTGATCGTAGGTCAGCACCGCCTGCGCCTTTCGGGCCTCGATACCGTCATAGGAGGCATGTCCTATATCGAGAGCGAGCGCGACCTCCCCGGGGCGCTCGAAGGAGGTCGAGGCGAACAGCGCCGATCCCAGCGCAAGTGTGCGATCGACATCGAGCTCGGCGCCGCTGAGTGCCGCATCGAGACGTGCCGGCGCCGCGGCTGTCGCGAACCGATAGGCCACGCGCCCTTCCAACGCCTTGCGGTCGATTTCGGCCTTGAGTCCCTCGACCGCGACACGTTCGCGACCGACGGTGACGGTGCCGCTGCCGCGCATCGGGCCCAGTGTGGGCCGGCCCGCTGCACTGCGTCCCTCAATCCACGCGAAGAGAGCGGCCGGATCGCTTGAATCGGCCTTCACCGGCCCCTGAAAATCGACCTTGTGATCCGCCAAGGTCAGCTTGCCGTTGATCAGCGTCTGGGTCGCACCAGGGGCCCGCAGTTCGAGCGTGTCGAGCTGCCACCCCTCGGCAATGTTCTCCACGTCGCCGCGCAATGCGGACAGCGTTCCCCCGCCCGCCATCAGACTGTCGATCGCGAAGCTCACGCGGATCGGCACCGGCGGCGCCGGAACAGTGGCAAGCTCGTCGACCAGCAACTTGACGGTCTCGAACGGCAGCCGCTTCGCTTCAGAATTCGGCAGCAGACGATCGAGGTCGATCTGTCTCGCTGTCAGCGTACCGGCAATGCGTGGATCGCCACCGAAGTTCATGATCGCGGAGCCGTTCAACCGAATGAGCCGCGACTCCTGCCCGTAAAGCAATTCCAACTGGCCGACCAGCATGCTCTTGGAGGTCACCTTGATCTTTCCGGAAACCTTCCAGGGATCGTTGATGGTAACGCGCCCCCCCGGGAGCGCAGTGCCGACGACACGCGAGAGGGTCGCGGCGCCTTCAAAACGAGGCGAGCCGCCGTCGATGAAGAGTGTTCCTTCGGATTCGAACGCCAACGCGCGTTCGGCCGGATCGATCGCGAGCCGCACCTTCATACCGCCGTCTTCGCCGCGCCGGCTGCCCGAAAATCGGTAGGCAAAGCGCTCACCTTTCGCCGTGAAGGTACCCTCGGCCTTAAACGGGCCAATCAGCGACCCCACCTCGCCCGTCAAATCCAATTGTTCGACCGGCAGCTGCGCGCTGCTCGCGGCGTCGGCGAGGACAAGCCGGCCGTCATTGACGCTGAGCCGTTCGATCGCAAGCCGATCAGGATCGAAGTGGATATTCAGAGCGGGCATTTGCACCGCTCCTGACGAGTCGAGGCCCACGCGCATTTCCGGACGATCGAGCGTAACCTGATTGGCGCGAAATTCGCCCCGCATCAGTGTGCCGAGGCCAAACTCCATCGCCAGGGAGCGTGCGGTCAATTTCTCGGCCGATGCCGCAGCCCCAATCTGCACGTCACCGAGCTTGAGCGAGGGGGTGGGCAGAAGGCGTACATCGATCATCCCGCCGACCCGAACCGGAGCCCCCACCATCCGGCTGGCCTCCGTTTCGATCGCCGCACGGTATTCGCCCCAATTAACGAAAATAGGCCCGACCAGCGCTGCCACCAGCGCCAGGATGATCGCTATGCCGAGACTGAGAAGCGTCGTCTGCACAATGTGCTCCAAATGAGTAGCTTGCAGCCAGCCCCGGCGCGCCGGGTATGGCGACCATTTTGTCCCGCCTTGCTTGCAGGAAAGTTACCCTCCGCCCCTCCCAGCGAACGGGGAACCCGCCCTATTCAACTCATCCGCGTTTCTGTTTTTTCGCAATTCCTCGACACCGGCTTGCAGAGGCGACGCTGTAGTGCGAACCGGTCGCCCCTCCAGGATCTGATGCTGCGCTAAAGTCCTGGGTGTCGCTTGACCCAAGATGCATGCAAAACCAAGCGCGCGTCGATGGGCAATTATATGTCGAGCGACCCTCTTTGCCCAACCAGTTTAGGCCGGTGTGACGATCTTACCGGGATTCATGATGTTGTGGGGATCGAGCGCCGCCTTGATGGCCCGCATCGCGACCAGGGCCGCATCCCCAAGCTCGGCCTTGAGATATTTCATCTTGCCTTGGCCGACGCCGTGCTCGCCCGTGCAGGTGCCGTCCATGGCCAGAGCCCGCTCCACCAGCCGCTCCAACAGCCCTTCGCTACGGCAAATTTCGTCCGCATCGGCCATATCGACGAGTAGCGACAGGTGGAAATTGCCGTCGCCCACATGCCCGACGATGGGCGCCACAAGCCCGCTCGCCGTGACATCCGCCTGGGTCGCTGTGACGCATTCGGCAAGGCGGGAAATCGGCACGCAGACATCGCTTGCAATCGCCTTGGCGCCCGGACGCAGAGCGAGCGCCGCCCAATAGGCGTCATGCCGGGCCTGCCACAGGCGGGCGCGATCCTCCGCCTTGGTGGCCCACTCGAAACGCCCGCCGCCGAGCTCTGCCGCGATCTCGCCGAAACGCGTCGATTGCTCCTCGACGCCGCCGGGAGTGCCGTGGAACTCGAGGAGCAGCAGTGGCCGTTCCGGCAGGGTCAATTTCGAGTAGGCATTGACGGCCTTGACCTGGAGGGCGTCAAGCAGCTCGATGCGGGCCACCGGGATGCCGGATTGAATGGTGGCAATGGTCGCCTGACATGCGGCTTCGACCGAAGGAAACGGACAGGCACCACCGGCGACGGCTTCCGGAAGGCCATGGAGCTTGAGGGTGATTTCTGTAATAACGCCGAGCGTGCCTTCGGAGCCGACCAGCAAGCGGGTGAGATCGTAGCCCGCGGCCGATTTGCGGGCACGGCGCGCGGTCGCGATCATCTCGCCGTCGGCCAGCACGGCTTTGAGCGCCAGCACGTTGTCCTTCAAAGTGCCGTAGCGAACCGCGTTGGTGCCGGAGGCGCGGGTCGCCGCCATGCCGCCGATCGAAGCGTCAGCGCCGGGATCGATGGGGAAGAATATCCCATAGTCGCGCAGGAACGCGTTGAGCTGCTTGCGCGTCACCCCGGGCTCAACCACGCAGTCCAGATCCTCGATATGAACCGCAAGCACCCGGTTCATGTCGCGAAAATCGATGGAAACGCCGCCGAACGG
>JASHYD010000681.1 GCA_030043175.1 Xanthobacteraceae bacterium
CGCCCAAGTCGGCAGCCTTGGGCCAAGTACGGACATCGTGGTCCTTTCAACTGCCCGATCTAACTGCTAGCCTCCGCGGCGAGCTACAGGGACGTGCCGTAGTTCTGCAATGACGAGCCCGTGGGCGACCTTTCTGAAAGTTGGCGTTGGTCTTGGGGGCAATGTGACAAATCTGATTTCCGCTGTTGCATTTGCGGCGATGTTCGCCTGCACCGAGAGCGCATCGGGGCAAACGTATCCGTCTCACCCGATCTCAATGATAGTGCCATACCCCGCTGGTGGGCCAACGGACGTGATCGGTCGCATCGTGGCTGAGCGCATGCGGGTGTCGCTCGGTCAACCTATTGTTATTGACAACATAGGAGGCGCCTCAGGAGTATTGGTGTTGGCCGGCTCGCCCGCGCGGTTCCCGATGGCTACACGTTTGGGATAGGCAATTGGGCAACCCACGTCGTGAACGGCGCTGTCTATTCGCTGCAATACGACGTGTTAAACGATTTCGAACCCCTCGCGCTAATCGCGGACAGCCCTGGGCTGATCGTCACAAAGAAAGCCCTGCCAGCGAAGAACCTTAAGGCATTGATAGCTTGGCTAAAGGCGAACCCCGACAAGGCATTACAGGGAACGCCCGGCGCTGGAAGCTCACCACACATTGCCGGTATCTTTCTCCAGAAGGCGACCGGCACGCGCTTTCGGTTTGTCCCCTATCGCGGCCTTGGTCCCGCTATGCAGGATCTGTTGGCTGGACAGATCGACATGATGATCGACGGCCCGCCCAACTCGCTGCCGCAGTTGCGTGCCGGGAACATCAACGTTCACGCCGTAACAGCATGGAGCCGTTTGGCAGCGGCCCCCGAAGTCCCGACCGTAGACGAGGCCGGATTGCCAGGGCTGTACTTTTCGGTCTGGCATGCGCTGTTTGTACCCAAAAGTACGCCGAAGGCCCTGGTCGGCAAGCTCAATACGGCAGCCGTCGAAGCTTTGGCCAACCCAGCCGTGCAAAGGCGGCTTTCCGATCTGGCGCAGGAGATTCCGCCGCGCGACCGGCAGACACCGGAAGCGCTCGGCGCGTTTCAAAAAGCTGAGATCGAAAAGTGGTGGCCTATTGTGAAGGCGGCAAACATCAAGGCGGAGTGAAAGCATCAACATCGCCCATGTCGCATACGGGTCAGATTCGACCATTGCGGTTATGTTGGCCGCACGGCCGGTGTACCCCAGAAAGCTGACGACTTGCTGCAACGCCCAAGTCGTCAGCCTCGGGTCAGGTGCGGACATCATAGCTTGTTCAATATTTGCATCAGCGTAACCTCTGCACCCTACTGCTCGAATTTGACAAAACGCGATTTTAGGAGGGACGAATGCAAGGTTTTAAAGGTACAGGTTGCATCGCGCTCAGGCTGATGGTCGTATTGCTCTGGTGTGACACAATTCAGGTTGTTGGCGCGCAGACGCCATCACACCCGTTTGAGCTTATGGAAGCAACCATCCCTCAGTTGCAGGCGGCGCTTGCGACTGGACTCGTAACGTCGCGCGATTTGGTAGCAATGTATTTGGCGCGTATTGACGCCTACGACAAGCGTGGACCGGCCTTAAACGCAATCAGCGTTACGAATTCGAAAGCCCTTGAACAGGCCGACACGCTGGATGCAGAACGGCGAGCCGGAACGTTGCGCGGTCCGCTTCATGGAATTCCTGTTGTCGTCAAGGACAACTATGAGACCGTCGGCATGCAGACCGCCGATGGCTCACTCGCTCTTGCAGGCTGGATACCAGAAGACGACGCCTATTTGGTGAAGAAGCTCCGCGCGGCTGGGGCAATCATCATTGCAAAAACAAACATGCACGAGTTCGCGTATGGCGCTGAGACGGTGGGCTCACTGTTTGGCGTAACCCGCAATCCATACGCGCTCGATCGCAACCCGGGCGGCTCCAGCGGCGGTACTGCGGCAGCTGTCGCCGCCAACTTCGCCGCAATAGGTATGGGCAGTGACACTGCCGGTTCGATTCGGGGTCCTGCTTTCCACAATAGTTTGGTGGGCATTCGAGGAACTCAGGGACTGGCCAGCCGCAGCGGCATCATTCCGCTATCCAGCACTCAGGATATCGGCGGTCCGATCGGGAGGACGGTCACGGATGTAGCGATCGTGCTTGATGCCATCGTCGGCTACGATCCGGCCGATTCGCAAACCGCCGCCAGCGGCGGCAACATTCCCAAGAGCTATACCGACTTCCTCCAACTCACCGGCCTTCGCGGAGCTCGAATTGGCGTCCTGACGAGCCTATTCGAGCCCAATCCAGAGGATGTCGAGGTCGCAACCGTTGTCAGAGCGGCACTCAACGAAATGAAGAACGAGGGAGCGGATGTCGTCGAGATCACAATCCCCGGCCTGACGGATCTGCTTACGGATCGGTTTGGGGGCAATTTGGTTGTTACTCAGGACTTTAAATTCGACTTCAATTCCTACTTGACCGCACACCCGACGGCGCCAGTACGCTCTCTCGAAGAGGTGTTGGCCTCGGGAAAATTTCACCCATCTGTGAAAGGTGTTTTGGACAACTCGCAATCCACTGATTCTCGAGACACCAAAGAATACCTCGAACACAAGCTAAAACGTAATATTTTGCTAGAGGTTGTCTTGAAGGCAATGGCGGATCACCGCTTAGACGCCCTTGCCTACCCGGCTAATCGCCGCAAGGCGAATCTGATCGGTCAAGCCCAGTTGATCGGCAATGGCCGGCTTGCCTCTAACTCTGGCCTGCCGGCCATTGTCGTTCCAGGCGGATTCACCCCCGATGGCCTACCAGTGGGTGTGGAACTGTCGGGCCGACCGTGGAGTGAACCACAGCTCATCAAATTCGCTTACGCTTATGAGCAGGCCACAAATCATCGGCGCCCACCGCCGACCACCCCAGATCTTGCCGGACACTAAAGCCATCGATGCTTACCACGTCAGCGGGAAGGCATAACTTCCGCAATGGGTCAAAAGCGGGAGCGCGGTCACGTCGACGACTTGCCTCGTACACGGCCGGTGTACCCCCATAACCGGACCCGTTTCAGGCCGGCCGCGCGGGGTCGGCCACGGGCCAAGACGAGACGCTTCAACTTCTACGACAGATCAATCCGGAGGGCGCCGGGGCGCTGGTGTTCGCCTTGCTAGGTGGCAGTTCGGATATGAGCGCCTACAATGAGCAATCAGTTCTTCAACGAACTGTTGGACGTATGTCGCCAGAGTTCGCTGCCGGTCCCAAGCGATCGTCATCCAAACACCGATCGATTGTCCCCGCTGGACGAGCGGAACGACACAGATGCCCTTCGTAGGCACCACCGTTGATGGTACTACCGCGATCCCCAGGTCCTGACGCGCCAAGGCCATGGCGGTTTGAGGAGACGCGCTCTCCAGTACCACGCGCGGGCTGACGTGGGCAGCGTTGCAAGCGCTGTCGAACCACTGACGTGGTCCAAAGGTACGGTGAAGCAGCAACAACGGCTGATCGGCGAGCTGCTTGATGTCAATCGTGCGGTATCGGCTCAATCGATGCTTAGCCGATAGCATTGCCACGAGATACGCCGGATAAAGTAGTTTAGACTCAAAGCGTTTGTTCGGTGAGATCACCGCTAAGTGAACGTC
>JASHYD010000682.1 GCA_030043175.1 Xanthobacteraceae bacterium
ATCTTCGCCATCCTTCATCGCTCCCGCCCGCAAACGGAACCACTGGCATGACTGAGAAACTCCGGCCTCAGCGCGGTGGCACCTCGGCCACCATTTTGGTATTGGTGATTCTCGCGGCCCTGGCGGCCTACGGTATCTGGTCGCGTCAGGCAGCTGTCGACGATCTGCAGAAACTTGCCGATGACGCGTCGTTACCACGCGTGCAGGTCATCTCACCCCAAAAGGGTCCATCCGAACAATCTCTCACGTTGCCCGGCGAGGTTGCGGCGTGGAACGAAGCGCAGATATATGGGCAGGTCAGCGGCTACATTTCGCAATGGTACAAGGACTACGGCGCGGAGGTGAAAGCTGGTGATCTTCTCGCTACTATCGAGGCTCCAGGACTCGACGCAGAATACGAGGCCAGCAAGGCGAGCTTGGCGGTCGCGCAGGCGAAGTATAATCTAGCTCGACTAACCGCCGAGCGGTTCTCTGCGCTCACCAAAACCGCCGCCGTGACACAGCAAGATATCGACGACAAGAACGCAGCGGCCGAAGAACAGAAGGCGGAAGCCGCGGCCGCCCAGCAGAATGTCGAGCACTACCAGGCGATGATTGCTTTCAAGCGTCTCGCTGCTCCCTTCGACGGGGTGGTCACGGCGCGACGGGTCAATGTCGGCGATTTCATCAACGCGGCGGGAGCGGACAGCAGCAGCCGCAGTTCTGCCCAGGCCCCCTTCAGCGTCGCAGACGTCAGCAAGCTTCGCATCTTCGTGTCTGTGCCGCAGAATTTCGGCTACATCCTACATTCGGCCTTGAAGGCCGATCTCCATCTCCTGGACGACCCCGCCAAGGTGATTCCCACGAAATTCCTCACAACCGCAGGAGCGGTGAACCGGTCGACCCGAACAATCGTGACAGAATTCGAACTCGATGGTTCGCAAAGCGATTTGTCCCCCGGCGCGTATGTCAGCGTCGATCTGAAATTTCCGACCAATCCGAATATCCTTGTCGTGCCCGCCCAGGCGCTCCTGTTCCGAACTCAGGGCATGCAGGTCGCCGTGCTCGACGATATGGATCATGTTCAGCTCAAGACTGTCAGTCTTGGACGCAATCTCGGCCTAACGATGGAAATCCTGGCCGGACTGCAGCAGCGCGATCGCGTGGTCGCCAACCCATCACTCGGGCTGCTCGACGGCCAGCAAGTCAAGGTCGTGACAGCGACGAAAGGTTACGAAACGGTAGTTCCGCCAGCTAAGCCTGAGACGCCCGGGCCCCCTTCCCATCCCGAAATAACCGTGGCAGCCCCTCCGCGTTCCGCCGCTGATCCCCTGTCTCCTGCGAGCGGCATCAGCGACGCAAAAGCAAATAGCGATTCCGTAAGATAGGATCGAGCTGGCTAGGCTTGCAGACATTCGCATGTATGAGGGAGGATTCGCCAAGAAGAGGAAAGCTGATTCAAGGCTGAAAAAAAGGAGTCTAGCTTGATTTGCCTCGGTGCGTGGGTGTGCTGATCAGGTTGACGAGCCCAGGTTAGCGTAAGTTTTTCGTGACAAAAAAAACTTGTGCCGCTCCGCGTGACGCACTGATTTTCTGAGTTCTACCACGGTATTCCCTGCGTCGACTGGTTGTGCTCGGTGATGAACCGGCTTGATCCGGACCTGTTTAGGGCCTGCTTTTCGTCCTGGGCCGCAGCCTGCTGGCAGGACAAGCTTGGTCTTGTGGCGATCGACGGCAAGACCTCGCGTCGCAGCCACAATCGAAAGACCGATCAGAAAGCCCTGCATCTAGCTTTCGCCCCCGCAAGCCAGCTGGTGATTGGACAACAGGCCGTCTTCGAAAAATCGAACGGAATCATGGCCATTGCGGCCCTCATAGAGCGCCTCGATCTCAAGGGCGCGCTGGTCTCGATCGGTGCCATGGGATGCAATCCCAACATCGCCCAGTCTGTTTGCGACGCCGAGGCCCGACTACCTGTTGGTAGTGAACGACAACCAGCCGATCTAACCAATCGGAGTGAGCCGGATCAAGGGCCTGTTCGGCCCGCTAGACGGAGCAATTGACGATGGCACACGATCACCCCGTGGCAGCGAAACCTATCCGCGGCAAATGCCTCTGCGGAAGCTTCCAGTTCGAGATTTCGGGACCGATCAGTGACGTTCGGCTTTGTCACTGCGATCTTTGTCGACGCGGCAACGGTACAGCCTTTTCTGCCAACGCGCGAATTCCACTTGAACGGTACCGGGTCATTGCTGGTGAAGATTTGATATCTGAGTATGAGTCTTCACCGGGCTCTCGGCGGTGCTTTTGCTCGCGTTGCGGGTCGCCCGTGTTTGCGCGGGTCGTGAAAGACCCAGACCACATTCGGGTTCGGCTCGGAACACTCGATAGGGAGGTTGATGCGGAGATTGTAGCCCATGTGTGGGTGAGTTCGAAAGCACGTTGGGATCGCCTCACCTGGGCTATTCCGTCCTTCGAACGCGGTATTGATCACGCGCGTTTGAGCGGTGACCGCGGCGGGCATGTGGTCGGAGCGGACGCTATCGGGGATGAGCTGCCGGTGACGTTAAAAATCAGCAGTGGCCTTGCCGGCACGAACGATCATCTGCGAAAATTCGCTCGTCGAATGGCCGTGGCCTAGCGGCTCGCCTCTCTGCCCTCCCGTCGCGGCCGGCAATAAGCACTTCGGTTCTCGCCTAGCCGCGCCACATGTAGCCCGTTCAAAAAGTAGCGCAGAACGGAGGTTTGAAAAGGACAGTAGGATCATGAATGACAACGGCGAGGTTCGCAACGTCGTTGGGGCGCAGCCGGGCTGGCTACTTGCCCGGTTCGTAGCTGGCTGGGGCGAAGGAGAATATGATTTCGACTACGAACCGATCATCGCCAGGGATCAACTGAGACGCTTTGACCGAACATAAAGACGTCGTCCGTATTGACGGTCACCTTCACACCGGGCGTCGTAGAGCTTGCGGATCGGATGTTCCGCCAAGGCTTCGAGCCACCCGAGTTTCACATTGGAGGTCGGACAGATGTTGAGGCGGATGCGATTGTCTGCCAGGACGTCATCATGAAGGTCGACTTGGCCGCTGCAATCCCGTGCTGCACCTCGTCGAACTCCCGCTCCTCGACGGCACGTTGCACCGAATCGGGCGTCTCCCCCCCGTGCGCTTTCGGTCTCAGGCCAGCGTCCTTATTTGCTCCAATTTCAGCTGTCGGGGAGTTCGGCTGTGTCCCGCACCGCTCGCGGCCACCCCTTGACAAGAGCAAGTTGCGGGGCATCGTCGTCGTCGGTACGAAGGCCGTTACAAACCGTTTGACCTGAAGACGATCCCTACAGGGCCAGCGTTCTCTCCCAAGCTTGCTCCGAAAGGACTATCCTCGGGTCGCGGGGCCGGACGCGGCCTTCGTTTTCATCGGGGAGGTACTCATGACGCAGTTGCAGGACAAGGACGCGATGTCGCGACGGAAGCTGGTCCAAGCGCTGGCGGCCGGAGCCGGCGCCGTAGTGGCTGGAACTCGCGGCGCGGCGGCGCAGGCGGGAGTAGCGGCACCGCCCTCGACCGTTAGCAATCCGCCACGCGATTTCGGCCCGCGCGGTGCGCCGACCACCTATTTCTGGGACCCCGACATCATCGCGGTCGAGCCGCAGTTCAACGACATTGCGCAGGCCAACACGGCGATCAAGCGCCTGTACACGGGTCTCTTATGGGCCGAGGGCCCGGCCTGGAGCGGGCAGGGGCGCTACCTGGTTTGGAGCGACATTCCAAACAATCGGCAGATGCGCTGGTCGGAGGACGACGGTCGCGTCAGCGTGTTCCGCAATCCGTCGAACTATAGCAATGGCAACACATTCGATTTCCAGGGTCGACAACTCTCCTGCGAGCATCTCGCCCGCCGCGTAGTACGGTACGACCATGACGGGACGGCGAGTGTGATCGCCGATTCCTACCAAGGCAAGCGGCTCAACTCGCCGAACGACGTCGTAGCGCATCCTGACGGCAGCTATTGGTTCACGGATCCACCCTATGGCGGCCAGCTCTACGAAGGCGAACCAGATGTGGCGAGCGGCCCCAGCAACACGGCCGGCCGGCTCAATCCCCGCATCGGCCAGCCTGCGGGCTTCATCCCCGGCCGCCGCGAATTGCCCACCAATTGCTACCGTGTCGACCCGAGCGGACGCATCGACCTGGTGTTGAGCGAAGATCAGATTCCTGATCCCAACGGCCTCGTGTTCTCGCCGGACTACAAGAAGCTCTACGTCATCAGCACCGGCAAGGGTCCTGGCGATAGCGGGCCAGGCGGTAAGGGCGACATGTATGTGTTCGACGTCGGCTCCGACAACAAACTTTCCAATCAAAAACTCTTCAGTGACTTCACGATCGACGGCGTGAAGTGCGGGCCGGACGGAGCGCGCTGTGACGTCAACGGCAATGTCTGGGTCTCAAGCAATGCTGGTCGCGCCGTGGGCTATAACGGCGTTACGGTGTGGACGCCGGCGGGCCAACTCATCGGCCGCATCCGGTTGCCCGAGGTTTGCGCCAATCTTTGCTTCGGCGGCCCCAAGCGCAACCGCCTATTCATGGCCGCGAGCCAGTCGCTCTACGCGGTCTATGTCGGTACCCAGGGAGCGGCGCCGGGTTGAGCGTTGCTAAAGTCACGAGCAGCGAGGTGGGCGTGGCATCAGCGCGCCCACCCCAAATAGCGACAATCCGGCTCGAGCAACTATACGGCTGGCGAAACGACCCGAAGTCAGCCGTTCCAACCGGACGGTCACCGCCGGCTGCTCATCGCCAACCTCTCTCCACCGATGCGCTCGGCACAGAGGCGAAGCAGAACACCACATAGTGGCGGCCAGCGCGGCGCAGGGAGTACGTGAGCAGCGTCGCCGATAGGATAGCGGCAGCGCAAAATATCACCCCACTGTGACGCGAACACCGATTGTCAGCTGATGGGGCACGGCTTGCGGGCCGCAATGGGTAGAAAGATGATTTCAGCGAGGGGTGCTCGGGCTCGGGGGATGTGGGAAGAGTTTGAACAGACCGACATCCAAGCCTCCAAACCGGGGCGATTGTAAATTCAATTCATATCAGTTCGTTCGCGACGGTGTGCGGACTGGGTCCACAGGCACGCTCCCGCCTCGCAGTCGCTCTCCAGCCTTTCGCTGTCTTCAGGGTGGCGAACGCGTCGCCATGGTCGGTGATGCGGCAATGAGTGCTAGCCCGAATATGGGCTTCGGCATGGCCAGGGCAGCTGCGACGCCCAGGCGTTGGCCAAAACATGCGCGGGATCAACGAGGACATCGAGACAGCGTTGAAGGCCCGTGCCGGTGATCGGGTTGATGAATGCGCGTTCGCCCGAAGATTGGCTGCGGGTGTTGGCCCCCATTTCGCCAAGGGCTAAGTCAAACCTGTTAGGTTGAGTCGATCATGCAACCAACTAAATTCCAGTTCGTCATCAACCTGAAGACCAAGGCACTCGGTGTGAACCTGCCGCCGACCTTGTTGGCGATTGCCGATGACATCATCGCATGAGGGCGGGAGTTCATTGCGGGGCTCGGGGGCACGACTGCTTGGCCACTCGCGTTGCGCGGGCAGCAACTGCCCACACCGGCGCTCGGGCTTTTGGTGACCGGCCTCCGGGCGGCAGTGCCACCCAGCGTTGCCATATTGTGCCCGGACATCGAGCCGAAGCGGCTGGGACTGCTGCATGAGCTGGCGCCGTGGACGATACGATTTGCTCTGATGATCCGGTAGTAACCTTCTTGCGTCCAGGGCGGGCTCGCTGCAAGCTGTGGCCGCAACGATCAGGGGTGCACACCGATGTGCTATATGCGTCCATCGGTGAGATCGAGGCGCCCTTTGGCGCTTGAGGCGTTCGACCCAAGCGGAGGGAAACGAAGCGATTTGGGCGCGTTGGCAAAGCAGGCTAGACACCGAGTTTTTCGGAGGAGGGAATTAATGGTGAGGAAACCGCGAGCGCCTGCGATGTCAAAGGAAGCTATGCGCCAGGAGTCCGAACGCTTGGTGAGGGAGGCGATGGCCCGGAACGTGATCATCACGCAGGGCAAGACCCGGCTGGACGTGAAATGCAGTAAGTGCGGTGCGCCCAATCGCGTTAATGCGGAGGTGGACCATGGCCGGGTGGAATACGCCTGCAAGCAATGCGGCCATAGCCAAAAGACCTTGTGACCGGAAGACCCAGTGGGCGACAACATCGGTTGGGAGGATGTAGCCCGACCGACCTGCGCGGTGGCTGCTTGCGGTCGTCACTCACGGATGTCTTCTGCGGTCAAGAGCTGACCTGCTGACCCAGCAGTTCTCAATATGACTCGATGTTAATCCGCGGGGCGGTCCGGGGTAGTGGGGTGCCGGCTGACGGACGGCCGGGCCGAATGCGGCTTTTTGACTCGGTCGGCATAATAGGGATTCGCAAA